>NZ_JBHYGG010000146.1:31549-72337 GCF_051859125.1 Gemmata sp. | reverse complement strand
CGCAACGGGCTCAGCGCCGCTCTGCTCGCGGCGCTGTCGTCGGGGTCGCCGGCCGGTCAGGATTTCAAACTCAAGGTGCTCGCCCACCAGGTCCGGAGCCTCGACTGCGCCCTCGGGCGATCGCGGCGCCAATAGCACTCCGCGTCAGGTGCCGCTCAGCGAACCGGAATAGAGGTACAGGCGGCCAACCGAATCGTGTATCGGACCAGTTTAAGGCCTTGGGCAGGCAGTTAGAGGTTCGGGCCCTGCCCGGGGAAGGGACAGGTGACTCTTGGGCGGATCCACGTCGGAGGTGTTAACCGGCGCTCGGACGATGCGTTGAACAAGATACAGCCCATCAAAGGGGCGGGCGGAGATCGGCAAGCTCGGTCGCCCGCGGTGCCGGTGATTGTGTCGAAGGGACACACAGGCCCGCGTGCGAGCCGCCGGACACGGAGACCGTTGGCGCGCCCGCAGCGCGCTTGCTCCCACCTCGGACGCTGCGGCAAGGGGCCGGCACGCTCGACTTCCGGTGCCGGTAGAGCGAACGTGTGCTGAAACGCCACGAGCTGTCGCCGGCGAGTGAAACCCGACGAGTTGATCGTGTCATGACTCTGCGGCGCTTTCAGTGACACGATTTCACGGCGGTTCGCGATGAACCATGCGTGCCACCACTGCGGCCGAGCGGGGGCGGATGCGTGACGCAACAGCGTCCAAGTGCGCTGCTGGAATTGATAGGTACCGGGCGGCAGTTCGCGAGAGCCCGCGTCGGTGAGCGGCGCGACCGACCCCCAAGGTTCGTATCGTTCACAACCGGAACCACCGCCCCGCACGGGCGTTCCGCCCGATCCGAAACGGTCGATTTGACGCGATAGTGTTAATGTGTATAGTTGTGCTGTTCCCGTGAACGCAACGCGACCCACCGGTGCGCGCGGCGTCACAACGGATCGCGCAACCCAGCGTGGGCCGCGGCGTGCGCCGAACCGTTTGAACTTTCGAGTTGACGCCCGGTGCGGCGTTCGTACTCCTGGATGCACCCGAGTCCCGAGGACCGCCCGATGCCCGCCCCCGCCCGCCGCTGGTCCGTCAAGTCCCTCGCGCGCGCGTTCCGCACCCGGGTGTGGGACTACCTCCTCGGGAACCTGCCGCTCGCCCCGCGGCGGGCCCGGCTCGCGGTCGAGGCGCTCGAGGGCCGGGACCTCCTCGCCGTCAGCCTGACCCTGTTCGACACCGGGGTCGACGCCGCCGGGGCCGCCCTCGCCGACGACCAGACCGACCCCCACTACCAGCTCGTGAGCCCCGGCGGCACCGGCCTGATGCCGGGCGCCGCCCGCACGATCACCAGCGACGGGTTCCCGATCGGCCCGTGGGCCGCCAACCTCGCCACGTCCCGGTGGGTCGTCCCGGCCGCCACCGACGGCGACGGCAACGCCCCGGCCGGCACGTTCCGGTACCGGACCACGGTCGACCTCACCGGGGTCGACCCGGCCACCGTCACGGTCTCCGGGACGTGGGCCGCCGACGACGCCGCGACCATCCTCCTCAACGGCGTCGGCACCGGCGTCGCCCTCGCCGCCCCGGGGTTCACCGCGCTGGCCCCGTTCGCCCTGACCGCCGGGTTCCGGCCCGGCGTCAACGTGATCGAGTTCGTCGTCACCAACGGCGGCGGCCCGACCGGGCTGCGGGTCGCCGGGCTCACCGGAACCGGCGAGCCGGCCCCGACCGCCACCGTCCCCGCGAACGGCACCGCGGCCGGCAACGGCGGCCTGTTCAACACCGGCGTCGGCCCCGACGGGAGCCCCCTGCCCGACGCGGCCGCGCCCGCGGCGTCCGGCCTGTACTCCACCGGTGCCGGGCTGGCGAACCTGGCCCCGGACCCGCACTTCTCGGTCACCGCGGCCCCGTCCGGGTACGCCGGCGGCACCAAGGTGCGGACCGCCGCCGGCGGGTACCCAATCGGCCCGTGGGCCGGGGACACCGCGGGCTCGGCGTGGGTGGTCCCCGCAGCCGCCGACGCCCAGGGGAACGCCCCGCCCGGAACGTACACCTACGCCACCACGGTCACCGTCACCGACCCGGCGAACCTCGTCCTCTCGGGCACGTGGGCGGCCGACGACCAGGCCCGCATCTTCGTCAACGGCACCGACACCGGGGCGGCCCTCACCGGGTTCGGGGGCCTCGCCCCCTTCGCCCTGTCCGGGTCGTACCTGGTGGCCGGGGCCAACACGGTCGAGTTCCGCGTCACCAACGCCGGGTCGGCACCGAACCCGACCGGGCTGCGGGTCGAGTGGGACCCGATCGGCCCGGCCGTCGACCCGCACTGGACCGTGGTGTCCGCCCCGACCAGCACGCTCGTCGGCCCGGCCAAGGTGGTCCCGGCCGGGGCGTACCCGTTCCCGCTGTGGGTCGCCAACGACGACAACTCGCGGTGGGTCGCCCCGCTGGCGACGTCCGCCGACGGGAGCGGGCCGGTCGGCACGTACGCGTTCCAGACCACGTTCAGCCTGGCCGGGTACGACCCGGCGACCGCGGCCCTCACCGGGCGGTGGTCGGCCGACAACCAGGGGGTCGAGGCGTACCTCAACGGCGTCCCGCTCGGGCTCACCGTCACCGGCCCGGACCCGGGCACCGGGGTCGAGGCGTACCGCGGGTACGCCGACTTCGCGGTCGCCGCGGGGACCGGCGGGGCCGTGTTCTTGCCCGGCACCAACACCCTCACGTTCGTCCTCCGCAACGACCCGGTGGCGTCCGGCAGCGCCGCGCACACCCCGGTCGGGCTGCGGGTCGACGACCTGCACCTGACCGCGGCACCCGCCGCCGTCGTGTTCAGCGACACCCAGGTGACCCCGGGCGCGGTCGTCACGGGCACCGCCGGCGAGGCGTTCGCCGAGGCCGTGGTGGCCACGTTCACCGACGCCGACGACACCCGGACCGCGGCCGACTACACCGCGACCATCGACTGGGGCGACGGGACCGTCACCGACGCCGAGGTCACCGGCGGGGCCGGGTCGTTCGTGGTCACGGGCACGCCCCCGTACGCGGACCCCGGCGCGTACGGGGTCACCGTCACCGTCACCGCCCGGTACGCGGGCGGGACCGTCACCCGCGAGGCGGCCACCCACCTGTCGGCTGCGATCGCGGCCCCGGCGGTCGAGGTGACCGGCGTCCCGGTGGCCGCCGTGAAGTGCGTGCCGACCGCGGCCGCGGGCACCCCGGTGGCGACGTTCGCGCTGCCCGACGGGGCCACGGCCGACCGGTACGCGGCCGCGGTCCGGATGGGCGACGGGTCCGGGGTGGTGCCGGGCACGTGGCTGGGGGACGACGGGGCCGGTACGGTGACCGTGTACGTGCCCGAGCAGACGTTCAACACCCCCGGCACCTACGCCGCCCGGGTGGTGATCCGCGACACGGCGTCGAACCGCGAGGCCGGGGGCGAGGTCGTCGGGACCGGCGAGGCCGAGGTCACGGTGACCGACCCGGGCGCGGCCAACGTTGCCGGCCTGGAGTCGTTCCCGGTCGCGGTCACCGAGGCCGCCGGGGCCGAGGAGCTGGTGGCGTCGTTCCCGCTCCCGACGGGGGCGGACGCGGGGGACTACTCGGCGGTGATCGAGTGGGGCGACGGGAGCCCGCCGGCGGTCGTCGCGGGCACGGACGCCGGGGGCGTGGTCGAGTTCCGGGCGGCGCCGGGGGCCGCGGAGCCGGGCGTGTTCGGGGTCCGCGTGGCGGTGCTCCACGACGCGAGCGGGGCCGGGACCCCCGGGACCGGGACGCTGGTCGGCGTGGTCGGGACCACACTGACCGTCGCCGACGCCGAGCTGGTGGCCGACACCGGGGTCGCCCCCGCGGACGTGGAGCGGAGCGCCGGGGACGGGGCCGACGAGTTCCTCGTGGCCGCGTTCACCTCGGGGGACGAGACGGACGCCGCGGACCGGTACCGGGCGTGGGTCACGTGGGGCGACGGGACCGAGTCGGCCGGGACCGTGTACGGGAGCGGGGGCCGGTTCTGGGTCGGCGGCGCGCACCAGTTCGCCGCCCCCGGCGCGTACCGGGTCACGGTCCGAGTCGCGGACGTGTCCGCCGCCGGTGAGGTGTGGGGCACCGACGCCGCGGTCCGGGTGGTCGAGGTGGCCCAGGGGGCGGCGTACGCCGCGTCGGTGGGGGTGGCCCGGGTCGACCCGGCGGCGGCCGCGGCGACGCTGGAGGGCGAGGTGGCGTGGAACGACCCGCTGAACCTGGTGGGCGCGGCCCGGCTCGCCGCGTTCGGGTCGTCGGGGTACGCCGAGGTGTTCGCCGAGGGGCCGGGCGGGACGGCCGGCGCGCCCGGGTACCTCGCGCCCGACGACTACGCGCCGGGGGTCGTGGTGACCGCGGGGGCCGTGTCCGACGGCGGGGCGTGGGGCGTGACCGCCGGGGACGCGGCCCTGGCGGTCGCCGCCGATTCGCCGTTCGGGGCGGTGGAGTTCGACGCCGGGGTCGAGCACGCCCCGGTCGAGGTGCTGCGGTTCGCGGACCCGTTCACGTCGGACGCCGGGTACGAGGCGGTGGTGGACTGGGGCGACGGGACGTGGGGCACCGCGACCGTGGACCCGCTCGGGGGCGGGGCGTTCGCGGTCACCGCGCCGGAGCACGCGTACGCGGCCGCCGGGGACTACCGGGTGGCGGTGCTGGTGCGGAGCCTGGAGGTCGGGCCGGACCGGGCCGCGACCCTGCTGGCGGCGCGGGCCGCGCGGGTGGCGGACCCGGGCGCGTTCACCGCGGGCCAGCGGCGGGACGAGCGGGACGACGCGACGTGGGTGCCCGCCGGGCCGGCGGGCGAGGTGTCGCCCAACACCGGGGCGGTGCGACTGTGGCACGCGCTGGACTTCGACCGGAGCCCCGGGACCGGGGTCGGACGGGACCCGCACCTGGTGTACAACTCGGCGACCGCCGACCCGCGGCCGGTGATCGAGGGCACGGTGCCCCTGCCCGCGGCCCCGGGGTGGACCGCGGTGGTCACCCTCACGTGGGACGGCGTCGCGCAGGAGCCCCGTACGGTGACGGTGCCCGAGGACTACTCAGGGGCGTGGGTGGTCGCGGCCCGGCCCGACGACGCGGCGACCGAGGGGGTCCACGACTGGACCATGTCCGTGGAGGCGTACGCGCCGGGCCAGGTGCCCGGGGTCGACCCTGCGGCCGGGGGGTGGGACGCGACCGGGTGGGCGCAGGTGGTGGACAACGCGGGGAGCCAGTACGGGGCCGGGTGGGCCCTGGACCTGGACTGGCGGGTGGTCCCGAACGCCGACGGGGCGGGCGGGGCGCTGCTCGTGTACGGGACCGGGGAGAGCCGGTACTTCGCGCGGGACGGGCTCGGGTTCGCGACCCCGCCCGAGGACTTCGGGGAGTTGAAAGGGACCTGCGCCGGGTTCGCGTACACGTCCGAGTTCGGCGAGTTGTGGGCGTTCGACCCCCTCGGCCGGCTCCAAACCATCACCGACCGCAACGGGCTGGTGACCGGGTTCGACCGGGACCCGGGGACCGGCGCCCTGACCGGGGTCACCACCGTCGACGGGAACGCGGTGGCGGTGGCCGCTGAGGGCGGCGACTTCGTCCGGCTCGCGGAGGCCGGCGGCCGGACGGTGGACCTGAGCCTGGCCGACGGGCACTTGGCGTCGATCGCCGACGCCGGGGGAACGCGGGCGTTCACCTCGGACGGCGGGTTGGTCACGAGCGAGACGTGGGGCACGCGGGCCACCGGGTACGCCTACGACGCGGAGGGGCTGGTCGAGTCGTTCACCCTCGGGGCCGACGCGTACGCCGTGGCCCCGGCCGCGGCGTGGGGCCTGGGCGGGATCGACCCGAACGCCTCGCCGGTCCGGCTCCCCGGCACCGGGGCGGTCACCGACCCGCGGGACCACGCGACGACGGTGACCCTGAGCCGGCTCGGCCGGTCCGGGACCACCACGTTCGCCGACGCCACGTCGACCACCGCCGAGCGCGACGCCGCCGGGCAGGTGACGGCCCGGACCGACGAGCGCGGGTACACGACCCGGTCGGCGTACGACGGGGACGGGCACCTGACCCGCGTCTCCCTCCCCGACGGCGGGAGCCAGTCGTTCGTCTACGACCCGGCGTTCGGGCAGGTGCTCGCCGCGGCCGACTCGTACGGCCGGACCACCCGGTACGCCTACGACGCCCGCGGCAACCTGCTGTCCGTCACCGACCCGCTGCATCACACGACCACGTACACGTACCTGGCCGGCGCGTTCGCGGGCCTGGTGGAGACGGTCACCGACGCCCGGCAGAACACGACGACGTACGAGTACGGCACCGCCCGGCGGCTGTGGCGGGTCACCGACGCGGCCCTCGGGTTCACCCGGTACGCCTACGATGCCGCGGGCAACGTCGCGACCGTCACCGACCCGCTCGACCGGGTCACCGAAACGACCTACGACGGGCTGAACCGGCTGACCGCGTCGGTCGACGTGTGGGGCGCCGAGAGCGCCTGGGAGTACAACGAGCAGGGCCAGGTCACCGAGACGGTCGACCCGCGGACCGGGACGACCGAGACCGAGTACGACGCCCGCGGGCTGGCGACCTCTGCGACCGAGGGGGCCGGCACCCCGCTGGCCCGGACCACGTGGTTCGACTACGACGCGGCCGGGAACCTGACCGACGTGTGGGACCCGCGGGACTACGACGCCCCCTCGGCCCTGGCCGCCACGGGCGAGTCGTACTGGACCCGGGTGCGGACCACCTACGACAGCCGGAACCGCCCGTCGGCCGTTACCGACGGGGCCGGGTACACCCTGGCCGACCTGGCCGGCAAGGCTGGCCCGGCCGACGCCGGGACCCTCGCCCGGACCACCGGGATGGCCTACGACGCGGCCGGGAACGTCGCGCGGGTCACCTCCCGCCAGGCGTACGACGCGGAACCCGCGGGGGAGGTGTTGGTCGACGCGTACCGGTACGACCCGGTCGGCCGGGTCACGGCCGCGACCGCCGCCGGGGCGCTGGCCGCGGGGCCGGGCTCCCCGCTCGCGCCCGGGTCCGGGCGGACCACCGGGACCGGGTACGACCTGAACGGGAACCCGACCCGGTCGGTCGCGTCCGACGGGACCGTGACCGTGGTCGCGTACGACGCCCTGGACCGCCCGACCCGCGTGACCGAGGCCGCCGGCACCGCGGTCCAGCGGTCCACCGGCACCGGGTACGACGCGGTCGGCAACGTTGCCTGGGTCACAGACGGCCTCGGGGTCCGCGCCGAGTTCGGGTACGACGCGCTCAACCGCCCCACCGCGGCCACTGAGGCGGCCGGTACCCCGCGCGAGCGGACCGCGCTGACCGCGTACGACGCCGTCGGGCGGGTCACGTGGGCGTACGAGCCCCTTGTGTACGGGGCCCGGGAGTACGCCGGCGAGGGGACCGCAGGCGTCACCCACGTGGGCACCCACTTCGCGTACAACGACGCCAAGTGGACCGTCACCGCGACCGCCGCGGCCAACCTGCCGTCGAACAAGGCCGTCGCGGACCGGTCGCCGGTCCCGTTCACGCGCCCGCAGACCGTGACCCAGTACGCGCCCAACGGGCAGGTCCAGAGCGTCACCGAGACGATCGACTCCAAGGCGCCCGAGACCCGCACGACGGCGTACGGGTACGACTACCTGGGGCGGACGACCGGGGTGTTCCTCGACGCCGGCTCGGCCCAGCCCCGGGCCACCGAGTGGACGTACGACGCCGCGGACAACGTGCGGACCGAGAAGCGGACCGGGGGCGCGAGCAACGCCGGAGACGCGGCCCCCAGCTACCAGTCGGTCACCGACACGTTCGGGTACGACGCCCACAACCGGCTCGCGTCGGCGGCCGCCGGGACGTCCCACTCTTGGTCCGGCGGCCCGGACGACGGCCTGTACGCCCCCGAGTCCGTGCCGACCGCCGCGTACCGGTACGACGCACGGGACAACCTCACCCTGGCCGTCGACCCGCGCGGGACCGTGGCCCGGACCACGTACACCCGGTTCGACGAGCCCGAGTACGTCTTCGGCGGCGGCACGACCGGTTCGGGCGGAGTGCCGGGTGACTTCCTGAGTCAAGCGAAGAACACCTACGACGCCCGGGGCCGGCTGGAGGCGGTGACCGAGAACCGGTTTGCCTCGGGGGCCGGCGACGACGGCGGGGCCGCGAGCGTCACCAGCGCGTACGGATACGACGCCCTCGGGCGGCAGACGGCCGCCACCGAGGGCGTGGGCAGCCGGGTGCAGCGGACCACGGGGTACGCCTACGACGCGAACGACCGGCTGGTCGCGGTGACCGACCCGGTCCCCGTGTCCGCCGGGGCGGCCGGGCTGCCGCTCGTGCCGCGGGTCACGGCGTACGCGTACGACGAGCTGAACCGGCCCACGACCACGACCGTCGCGGCCGGGGTGGCCGGGGCGTCGCGGACGACCGCCCGCGGGTATGACCCGGCCGGCAACGTCACCTGGGAGGCGGTCCCACGGGCGTACGGGTACGTACCGGCGGCCGCGGACGCGAAGGCCGCGGCCGCCCTGCCGTCGGCGGCGGTCACCGTGACCGTGAACGCGTACGACCCCCTGAACCGGCGGACCGCGAGCACCGCGGCGGCCAACGCGACCGCTGCCGACCTGGGCCACGCGCCGCCGCAGACCCGGTGGACCTACGACGGGGTCAACCGCGTCGTGCTCCAGGAATCGCCTGTCGCGCTGACGGGTGAGGGTAGCCCGCCCGGGCCGGCGTCCGAGACCCGCCGGGCCACGCGGTACGTGTACGACCGCCTGGACCAGCCGACCCGGATCACCGAGGGGACCACGCTCGTCCCCGACTTGGGCGGCGACCCGCTCGCCGGGTTCGCGCCGATCCGGTCGACCGACGTCGGGTACGACGGGGCCGGGCACGAGGTGTTCCGCGAGACCGGGCACGTCGCACCCGGGGGGGTCGCGGACCTGGCCGAGCGGCTCGGGCGGACCACGTCCCGGTACGACGCCCTGGGGCGGCTCCGGGCCACGACCGAGTGGATCGACGCCGACGCATCCAAGCAGAACGCTCGGGTCACCCTGTACCGGCACGACGCGGCCGGGAACGTCGAGTTTCGGACCGTCCGGCCGCTGGTGGTCAGCCCCGACCCGGGGGCGGCGTTCGACGAGACACGGGTCACGCGGACCGAGTACGATCGGCTCAACCGGCCCACCCGCGTCACCGCCGCGTGGACGGCGGACCCGGCCCTGGCGCTGGCCCGGCTGGGCCACGCGTCGCCGGTGACGCAGTACCGGTACGACGCGGCCGGGAACACGACCGCGGTGGTCGACCCGCTCGGGCGGACCACCCGCACCCTGTTCGACGACCTGAAGCGGCCGTACCTGTCGGTCGACGCGCTCGGGAACCAGACGCTGACCGCGTACGACGGCCTCAACCGGGTGGCCCGCACGGTCGACGCCCGCGGGAACGCGACCGCGTACGCGTACGACGCCCTGGGACGCCGGATGACCGTGACCGACGCCCTCGGCGGGGTCACCGCCACGGCGTACGACGCGGCCGGGAACGCGGTCGCGGTGACCGACCCGCGGGGGAACCGCACGGAGACGACGTTCGACCCGCTCGGCCGGGCGGTGGCCGTCGAGGACGCGCTGGGCAACGTGTCGCGGACCGCGTACGACGGGCGGTCGAACGTGGTCGCGGTCACCGACCCGCTCCTGAACCGGACGACGTACGAGTACAACGACCTGGACCAGCGGGTCGCGGCCGTCACCCCGCTGGGTAACCGCACGGGAACGGGGCACCGCACGGAGACCGCGTACGACTCGGCGAACAACGCGGTCGCGGTCACCAACGGCGAGGGCGAGACCACCCGCTTCGGCTACGACGCCCTGGGCCGCCGGACGACGGTCACCGACCCCCTGACCCACGCCACGACGACGAAGTACGACGTGTTCGGCGGGGTGGTGTCGGTGACCGACGGCCGCGGGAACACCACGGCGACCCGGTTCGACGCCCTCGGCCGGGCGGCGGTGACGACCGACGCGCTCACCCGGCAGTGGAAGACCGAGTACGACGCCGCCTCGAACAAGGTGGCGTCTGTCGACCCGCTGACCAACCGCACGAGGTACGAGTACGACGCGGTGAACCGGCCCGTGGCCACCGTGTCCCCGCTCGGGAGCCGCAGCAAGACGGAGTACGACGAGGTCGGGAACGTCAAGGCCGCGACCGACGGGATGGGCAACCGGACGGTGTACGCGTTCGACGCGCTCAACCGGCTGGCGTCGGTGACCGACCCGCGGGGCGGGGCGGCGAAGACCGTGTACGCGTACGACAAGGCGGGCAACCGGACGAAGCTGACCGACCCGAGCGGCAACGCCACCGCGTGGGAGTACGACGCGCTCAACCGCCCGTTCCTAGAGACCGACCCGTTGGGCGGGACGACGGTGACGACGTATGACGACGCCGGGCGGGTCGAGGAGGAGGTCGACCGGCTCGGGCGGGTGCGGAAGTTCGGGTACGACGACGACGGCCGCAAGACGTCGGAGGCGTGGCTCGCGACCGACGGGTCCACGGTCCAGGTGCAGACGTGGCAGTACGACGACGCGGACCGGGTGACGGCCGCCGTCGACCCGGACGGGGAGTACCACTACGCGTACGACGAGGCCGGGCAGGTGACCCAGGTGTACGCGCCGTTCGGCCAGTGGCTGGTGTTCGGGTACGACGAGGCCAACAACCGCAACAGTGTGATCGACTCGCAGGGCGGGGCCACCACGGTCGTGTTCGACGCCCTCAACCGCCAGGAGAGCGAGCGGGTCGGCGGGGTCGGCGTCACGCCGGTGCGGATCGACCACGCCTACGACAACCGCGGGCTGCGGGAGACGGTGACCCGGTTCGCCGACCTGGCGGGCACGGTCCCGGTGGCGACCACCACCTACGGGCACGACGCCGACGGGCGGCTGACCAAACTAACGACGGCGGCCGCGGGCGGTGCGGTGGTGCAGGCCGAGGGGTACGCGTACGACAAGGCGGACCGGGTGACGGTGCGGACCGACAACGGGGTGCCCACGGCGTACGCCTACGACAAGGCCAGCCAGCTCACCGGGGACGGGACCACCGCCCACGCCTACGACGGCTCCGGGAACCGGACCAGCCCGGGGTACGCGACGGCCGCGGGTAACCGGACCACCACCGACGGCACGTGGACGTACACCCACGACGCCGAGGGGAACGTGGTCGGGAAGGTGAACGGCTCCACGGGGGAGGCGTGGGCTTACGCCTACGACCACCGGAACCAGATGACCGGGGCCGAGCGGCGCGGCACCGCTGGCGGGCCGGTGGACCTGCGGGTCGAGTACGCGTACGACGCGTACGGGAACCGGATCGCGCGGACGATCGATCTGGGCGGGACAGTGACCGAGCGGCACTTCGCGGTGGACGGGTGGGACCCGGCCAAGCCGAAGCCCGTGGGGACCGAGAACTTCGACACGTGGGCCGACCTGGACGGGTCCGGCGCGCTGGTGGCGCGGCGGGTGTTCGGGCCGGCAGTGAACGAGATCGAGGCTCGCGAGGACGGGGCCGGCGCGGTATCGTGGTACGTGGGGGACCGGCAGGGATCGGTCCGGCACGTCCTTGACAATTCGGGTGGCCTGGTCGCGAGCAGCGCGTTCGACGCGTTCGGCAACCTGGCGAGCGGGAGCGTGACCGACCGGTACGCCTTCCAGGGGATGGAGTACGACGCGGCCCTGGACCTGTACCACGCGCGGGGCCGGGCGTACGACCCGGCCCTGGGGCGGTTCACCAGCGAGGACCCCAAGGGGTTCGCCGCCGGCGACGACAACCTATACCGGTTCGTCAAAAATTCACCGACCAACGCCACCGACCCGAGCGGGATGGAAATATGGATACCAAAAGCGGAATTGGAAAAGTGGAAAGAACTCGGGGGCGATAGCCTTATAATTGGACCAGAGATTAATGGAAAGCATAGCGTTAAGGTGCAGGATGCGGCACGCAAGACTGACGACGTCTATAATAAAATTGCAAAAGCGATGGAGGATGCTGGGGTCAAGGACTATATTCGCGGCATTACAATGTGGCATCTCTTTGAGGGAGGAATTCGGGAGCGTGACAATAACTACGAATACGAGCGAAACCCCGATGGGACATTCATGCGGGCACCTGACGGCTGGCCGCGAGTTCGTAGGACCGGTCAAGCGAATTTCAGCTTTGCTGTCTACGCAAATGGGGGTAGCCCTCTTCGGCCTTCCAGCAATCCTGGCCTTGGGACGACTGGAACCAATCTTGGCAATCCTGTTGCACAGATGGAGTCTGCCTATCACTCTGGTGGGCTGACTGCCCCCCCGCCTGGTTATCGTGAAGTGATCGGGTCAGCATCGACCTTTGGACCATTCCAAGCCGCGGCGCAGTTGGTTCAACAAAGTCCGCAGTTGAGTGCGGCGGCAGTGAAGACGGCAGGCAGGACATTAGTCGATGCAGGGGCAACTGCTGGAGGGGCGGTTGTTGATGCGGGATCTTGGTATTTGAGATTTTCCTCCGAGTTTCTTATTCGCATGTCGTATATCGAAGCTATGCCGGTTGATCGTGCCTGGTCTCCGATGCAAGTAGTTGGTCATCAAGCCTATCCTCATCCTGCCTGGGGCAATCCGTATATCGATACCCGAAATACTTTATATAATCTGACGCTGTCGGGGCTCGCAGCAATGTCCGGTGGTGCTGCGACTTACGAAAGTAGAAGTGCTGCAAGCCTTGCGGCGATGAGAGGCCGACCCGTAGTCGTCGGCTCTGGTATGAGCGGTGGATATTCATATGCGGCAATGCGTCGTGGCATAGATCCGTTTCCGCTCACTCAACGGGAAATCCAAAACCTTAAGCTCATTTCGACGGAGAACTATGCTTATCGCATTTTGCTAGGAGAGTCGAAGGCAGATCTCGGCCCCTGTAGTAGCATTGCCATTGATCGAGTGACTGGGCGAATCAGCGAGGTCTATTACAACGATGCGTTGGGGAGAGTTCCGAAAGATCTGACGGATCAAATCGCGAGGGGCATGGTAACTGTTCCTGTTTACGAGAAGACCGCCGGTGCTGGCTCTCATGCTGAGATCTATGCAGTTAACGAACTTCTGAAAGCCCGGCCAGGTGCCAAGCTCAGCGAGATCAGCGTGTGGACCATGGAGCTTCAAATGAAGAAATTTTTTGGTAACATTAAGCCTCCATGTCCCCAGTGTGACCATCTGCTTCCTGGAGTGGAATATATTCATTAAATGCATTATCATTTAATGCATTAAATGTTAATGACTTTATCGAGGTTTATATTATGGATTACATTGATGCGGCTGATCTTGATATGGATGACGATATTCGGCTTTACCAAGACAGGCCGGTATCTGGTCTTGTTCGTGCGTTTCACGAGAATCGTGCCCTGCGGGGGGAATATCATTATACGGACGGATTCTGCGAAGGTGTCTGCAGAGAATGGTTTGATAATGGCGTGTTGCGTCGAGAGTGGCTTGCCGTGCGGGGTCGCGTTCAAGGTGAAATGAAAGAGTGGTACAACGATGGTTCGCCCAGAATTTGCGCCATATATGTTGACGGTGTGGAAATTGAATACCGAGAGCTTGATTTATCCGGCAACATAGTTCTTCATCGGAGTATTGACCGGGGCTCTGAAATTTATAAGTTCATCGCCAGTCGGCATGCAAATTTGCCACGCCCGACATGAATGACGGCAATCGCGTTCGCCATGCGCAATTATTCTGCGCATCGCCGTCTTGTTCATAATAATGATAGCCCCAGGCAGCCGCTGGAATTTTCAGGGGCGGGTCGAGATCATCGTTCTGGCAGATGCTCGCGATTGAGACCGGTGATCAGTACTTTGGGAGACGGTGACCCGGTTCGCCGACCTGGCGGGCACGGTCCCGGTGGCGACCACCACCTACGGGCACGACGCCGACGGGCGGCTGACCAAACTAACGACGGCGGCCGCGGGCGGTGCGGTGGTGCAGGCCGAGGGGTACGCGTACGACAAGGCGGACCGGGTGACGGTGCGGACCGACAACGGGGTGCCCACGGCGTACGCCTACGACAAGGCCAGCCAGCTCACCGGGGACGGGACCACCGCCCACGCCTACGACGGGGCCGGGACCGCGGCCGGCTCGTCCTCGCCGGCCTTGCGTGGTCGCGATCCTGTGAGCAGTCGAGACCGCTCGTGTGAAGGGCATCGACCTGGAGGTCAACGCGGCTCCAGGCGGGCAACGGCCCGCTTCGCGTCGTCGTCCCCGCGGGCGGCCGCCTTGCGGTACCACGCCAGCGCCGTCGGTACGCTCCGGGTGACCCCGTGCCCGCTCTCGTACAGGCACCCCAGCCCGTACTCCCCCAGCGGCTCGCCACGAGCCGCGGCCAACTTGTACCAGTCCCGCGCCCCGTCGTGGTCCACCGGGCCGCCCTGACCGTTCGCGCACATGAGCCCCAGGTATGCCTGCGCCGGCGGGTGCAGCTGGGCCGCCGCCCGGGAGAACCACTCCTTGGCCCGCCCGAAGTCCTGATCGACCCCGAGCCCCTTGACGTACATGACCCCGAGGTTGCACTGCCCGTCCACGTGACCCTGGGCCGCGGACTTCTGGAACCACTGCGCCGCCCGGGCCTGGTCCGCACGCACCCCGAGCCCCTTGTGGTAGATCAGCCCGAGGTTCGCCTGGGCGGCCGCGTGGCCCCGCTCGGCCGCGTGCTCCAGCCACGCCCGGGCCTTGGTGTAGGCGTACGGCACCCCGGTCCCGGTCAGGTACGCCACGCCCCGCTCGTACGCGACGTCGGCGGGGGTCGCGGGGTCCGGGCCGTCGGCCGCGGCCGGTCCGGGCTCCCCCGGCGGGGGCGTCGCGGCCGCCCCGCCCGCCCGGCCCAACTTTTTGAGCACCCCGACGAACGGGACGAACAAGAACACGAACGCCCCGGCCCCGGCGACCCACCACACCCGGGTCCGGTCCCGCGCCGCCCGTCGCCGCGGCCGGAACAGCGGCTCGTCCGCCGGTTCGGGCTCGTCCCGGGCTGGCGCTCGGGGGTCGTCCGCGGGCTCCGGCTCGTCCCCGGGCCGGTAATCGATGACGCGGGCCGACTCGCTCTCCAGTACGGGCACCAGCGGGGCGCGGTTCTCGTCCTCGGCCACCGGGCCGCCGGCGAACCCCGGGAGCCGGTCCAGCATCGCGCCGGCGTCCGCGGGCCGCCGGGCCGGGTTGTTCGACACGCACGCCCCGATCAGCGCGATCAGGTCACGATCGACGCCGACCGCCCGCAGGTCGTGCGCGAAGTCGGTCCCGGGGCCGCTCGTCAGTTGGCCGGTCAGCAACTGGTACGCGATGACCCCGAGGGCGTGCACGTCGTCCCGCGGGTCCGGCGGGCTCCCGGCCCGCTGCTGGGCGCTTGAGTACAGGGGCGAGTGCGCGCCCCGGAGGAACGCGGTCCGCCGGCCCGTCGACGCCGCGTCCGCGAACGACCCGCCCGGGGCCGCGGCCCGGGCCGTGACCGCCCCGATCCCGAAGTCGGTGATCTTCAGCTTCCGGGTCCGTGCGTCCACGAGGATGTTGGCCGGCTTCAGGTCCCGGTGGACCACGGCCGGGGCCAGCGCGTGGAAGTGGGCCACCGCGGGGCACAACTGGCGGAGCGCGATCAGGGCCTGCCGCGCCCGCTCGGCCGGGGGGACGGTCTGGAGCGCGCGGACCCACCCGCCGAGGTCCGCCTGGTCAACCCCGCCGGCGACGTACTCGTACAGGAGCCACGGGGCGTCGCACCCGAGGTTCGAGTGGAGCAGTTGGACGATGTGCGGGTGCGGGCCGGCGTCCCGGACCCGGCGGATCACGTCCGCCTCGTGTCGCAGCTCGGCCGCCCGCTCGGGGTGGCAGAACTTGACCGCCCCCGGGGCGGCCCCGCCGGGACCCCCGCGGGCCAGCCACACCTCGCCGAACCCGCCCGACCCGAGGGGCCGGACCAGGGTCCACCCGTCGAGCCCGGGGACCCCGTCGCCGGGCCGGAACCGGGGCGGGTGCTCGGGGAGCAACCGGAGCACGTCGCCGGGGCCGCCGAGGGCGTAGTCCGCGGGGGCCGTGCGGCCGGTGGTGTCGTCGGGCCGGACCAGGGACCGGCGGACCGCGCCGGGCACCTGGGTCAGGTACAGCTCCAGTTCCAGGGCCGCGGCCGGCGGGGCGTCGGGAACGGCGGCCCGGGCGGCCGCCGCCGCGGCGGCCCGGACCTCGTCGAACGTGGCTTGGGCCAGGGCCTGGATCTCGGCCCGGTGCTGGGCGTCCCGGACCCGGGCGCGGTACTTCTGGAACGTGGCCTCGGCGACCCCGGCCAGGTACGGGCCGCCGGGGACCAACTCGGCCAGGCCCCGGAGCCCCTTCTCGGCGACCGCCTCGGCCAGACACGTCAGGAACGCACGCACGGGCGAATCTCGTGGGTTGGGGTCATCGCGGCTCGCGCCCGCCGCATCAGTGGCATGCCGGGCCACCCTCCCGGCGCGAGCGCCCGCCCCGAGAGGGTGGCCCGGCGGCCGCCCCGGGTTCGCGGCCCGAGCGCCGGCTACGGGAGCGCTCGGCGGATGCGGTCGAGGTCCCCCTCCCGGCCGCTGAAGCACCACCGCCCCCACGCGAAGGTCCCGCTCTCGCTCTGCCCGGCGGTCTCCCGGGCGGCTCGGGCCGACGGGCACTTCTGGAACTCGACCGTGTCCACGGGCAGGGCACCGAGGTCCAGGAGCTGTTGCGCGTTGACCACCGGGTACTCCGTGCCGTCCGTGGTGAACACCAGGAACGGGCCGCGCCGGGCGTTCCCGAGGCGCACCGCCAGGCCCCGCGAGCGGAGGTACTCGGCCAGCTCCCGGTACGTCCAGTCCGGCCCGTCCCCGGACACGTCCACCAGCGGCAGGGCCGGGGTCGGAGCGACGGGCACCGGCCCGGCCCCGGGTCCGGCCCCCGGGCCGACGTGAACCACCTGGGGCCGCGACCACCGGGCACCGACCACGACCGCGGCGGCGACCGCGGCGGCCAAGAGCACGCCGAGCACGACCCACCGCCCGCCGTTCCCGCCCCCGCGCGAGCGCCGGGACCGGCCCCGGGACCGGTCGCCCTCCACCTCGATGGGCTCGGCGCACTCGGGACAGTCCCACGTCAACCCGATCAGGTCCCGTGGCGCGTGGGACTCGTGGCCGCACTCCGGGCACGTCACGAACGGCATGGGGCACTCCGGGGACGCTGGGACGAAAGCCCCATTCTCGCCCTGACACTGAAACCGTGTCAAGGCCCGAGGTCGGTATGTTCGGCCCCGATGGCCACCAAGTCCCAACACGCCCCCGCTTACGCGCCGCTCCTGGCGGTGCTCCGGGCGCTCCGGGAGGGCGCGGGGCTCACCCAGCGGGACCTGGGCGCCCGGTTGGGCAAGCCGCAGAGTTGGGTCCACAACTGCGAGGTCGCCAACCGCCGCATGGACGTGGCCGAGTTCTGCGCGTGGGCGGCCGCATGCGGCGCCGACGCACGCGACGCCCTGTCCCGGTACCTCGCAGCCGCCTCCGCGGACCCATCGAACGCGGCGACCAAGAAGGCCGCACGCCGCTCGCGTGCGGGGCAGTCGTAGCTCCTGGGTGCGGTCCCACCGTTCCACAGTTGAGGTGGATAACCCACTTTTCCTTTCCATTCGCACTCTTGGCCGACGCTCCCCGGAACCCAGCTGCCGAGGCCGAGTCGATCCAGCACGCGTGGACGTCACTAGGGTATCGGGCCGACCTGTCGGTGCCGCAGGATCTTTTTCGAGGCGGGTGGGTTCCGGAGTAGCTGTCGGGCCAGAGTTAATCTTCGTTCCAACGGCACCCGGTATCGAAGGGAGCCTGGAACGCGGCCCGAAAGGGAACCTCGGATGTGAGGTAACCTGCTCCGGTGACGTTCGACACCGTGCCAACTGGCGGGGCTGCGGACCCGCTGGGAAGCGGGACGTACGGGATGCTGAGTCGACTGGGCTTTGCCAACAACCCCTTCCTTTGAGCGACAAATCGGTGTCACTTTCTCCGACGGTCACGTCTGTAAGGCATGCACGTGGGGGCGGTTTTCTGCTGCCCTTCTGACGCCTGCAGGATAGACTGCTTCTCCCAGGCAACTGCATCATGCATTCAGCCGACGAGGGAAGGTACGTGTCAGAGACTGCGCCCGACTCGGCCGACGCGCGACTCCCGCGGCGGCACGCGTTCCTGCTGAGCCAACTCGCGAACGCCCGGGAGGGGATCCTGTCGCAGCCGGACGCCAACAAGGCGATCCCAAAGCAGATCCGGGACGAACTTGGGTTGGGGCCGAAGCCGGCAAACGCCGTCCGCGATGAACTGACGAACTCCGGCTGGCTGGCCGCGGCGAAGATCGACAAGAAGGTGGTCTACGAGATCACCGATGCGGGCAAGCTGCACCTCCGCGACCTCGAACGCTACGTCCCACTTGCCCCGGCCAAGGGCAAACTCAACTTGCCTGCCGACGCTTGGACGGAACGGGCTCGGGAGGCGTACGTCCTGACCGCGCTGTCACAGGCGCCCGACCGAACGATCTCGAAGGCCGACCTGGAGGTGGGGTTCGGCGGGAAGGGGAGGCCGAAGGCCGCGGAGTTGTCCGCGAAGCAGCCGCACCTCGCACTGTTCCGCGACCAGCACTGCCTCGGGCTCAACCCGGCGACCACGCGGGCCGTACTGACCGACCTCGCCCTCCGCGGCGCCGTCCGGGTTCAACGCGCCGCCGACGCGGAGTCGTACTCACTGACCACGGACGGGGCCGATCTGCTCGGCCGGCTGCGGGCGGAGTGTCCGGTCCTGCCCCCGGCGGGCAAGCCGTCGCCGGCGCCGAAGGAGACGCTCAGGCACGCCCGCGAGGCGTACCTGCTGTTCAAACTGTTCCAGTCCGCGAAGCGTACCCTCTGGGGGTCCGACGCCCACGCCAGCAGCAAGAAGGAGCCGCTGAAGCTGAACCACGCGACGTGTTGGCAGGTCCGCGGCGAACTGGCCCAGGCCGGGTACATCGCGCTGAACTGGGACGGCAAGGAGGGCCGCTACACACTCACCCCGTCGGGGGTGCGGTACCTCACAACCCTGCCCTTCGACGAGTTGGGCGAGATGAAGATCAAGGGGTCGGTGCTCACGGAACTGCTGACCGCCGCGCGGGAGGGCGAGCGGTCGGCGACGCGCGGGGGTCCGCCCCCGCCGGCGGGCTCCGCGCTGACCGCCGAGCAACTCGAGGCGGCGGTGACGGACACGTTCCACGACCTGCTCCGGGGCGAGTTCGCGGGCCTTCAAATGGTGCCGATTCACGAACTCCGGCGCGTCGTCGCCGAGCGGTTCGGCGCCCACGCCGCGTCCCACTCCGTGTTCGACGAGCGATTGCTCGACATGCGGCGCACGGACAAGGTGCGCCTCATCTCGATCGACGACCGCAGCCGGGCGACGCCGGACCAACTCCGCGACTCGATCTCCGCCGTGGGCGAAACGTTCTTCTACGCGGAGAAGGCCCATGCCCGCGGCTAAGGTGGACGACCCGTTCTCCGAAGACCGGCTGAACGACGCGGACGACTTCCGCCCGGAGTGGGACGTGCCCACGCTCGGGAAGCGGTTCACCGACGACTTCTCCGCCGCCATCGACCAGGTCCGGGCGCACCCGAGGGCGGACCCGAAGCCGGACCCGAAGCTCAAGATCCACGCCTTCGTCGGCCCGGCCGGGTACGGCAAGACGCACCTGTTCGGGCGGTTGCGGCACCGGCACGGCGACCGGGTCTACCTCGCCTTCCTCGGCGCCCCGCCCGCCGTGGAGGGGGACGATAAGCAGCGGCTGCTGGAAACCGCCCTCCGGTGGCGGCTGGTCGAGGCGCTCCTCTACTCGTCGCGGTCGGTCGCCCCGTTCCGCCTCGCCCTAGCCCGGCTACTCGTCCCGTCGTTCGCGGCGTACTTCGACCAACTCGCCCCCGGGCTCCGGGCCAAGTGTGCGGCCGTTCGCCACGGGTTGAGTGAGGACCCGTTGACGGTCCTCGAGGTGTTCGGCCACGTGGACGCACTCGGCCCCTACCACGAACTGGCCGACGCCCTGCGGGCCGCGCTCCCGCACTGCTCGGGCCCGGTAGTCCGGGCGCTCGTGCTCAGCGCCTCGCCGGCCGGGGACGACGTGCGGTGGTGGCTCCGCGGCGAGGCCGACCAAATTCCCGACCACCAACTCGCGGCACTGCGGCTGACTGACCGGGACGCCCAACCGCTCGACTCTCCGCCGCTCGTTGAGGTGTTGAAGGCAACGGCCGAGCTGCTGCGGCTGAGCAACGTGCCGCTCGTCCTCTGCTTCGACCAGTTGGAAGAGCTGTTCAAGAGCGACCGGGCGGGGTTTGTCCTCCTCACCGGCCAGCTCATGGCCTGGCTTCAGACGGTCCCCAACCTGCTGATCGGGATCGGCTGTCTCGAAGCCACCTGGAAGGAAGTCAAGGCCGAGGCGGCGTTCGCCTCGTTCGTCGGCCGGGTCAGCGAGCACAACTTGCCCCCGCTGAGTGGTGCGGAAGCGGTCGAACTCGTCGAGCGGCGGTTGAAGTCCTGGGTCGATTTCGACCCCAGGCAGCCGGCGGGGGTGCCGTTCGACCTCGACTCCGTCCGCGCCTACGCGGAGAAGCACCGACCGTCGCCCCGGCACTTCATTCAGAAGGAGTGTGCGGCCGGGTTCATCAACTGGTTGAGCCGGAAGCGGCAGGGGTTGATCACGGTCGGCGGCGGGGGCGAAGTCGCTTCCACCGCCGACCTGTTCAAGCAGGAGTGGACGAGAACCCTCGAGGCCGTCCGGGCGGCGCAGAAGTCGGCGACGGACATGCCCGATACCGAGTTGTGGGCCGCCGTCCACGAGGCGCTCGTCCTCGCCGAGAAGGGCGGGTTCCGCGCCGCCGACTTCCGCATCGACAAGATCCACCCGCAGCCGCTCGCGCAGACGCCCAACGACCAGCGCCTGAGCGCGCGGATTGCAATGGTGGCGGGCGGGAAGTCCGGATCGGTCGTCGTCGCGGTGAGCAAGAAGGACAACGGGGTCGCATTCGGGAACTGGTATAGCGCTCTCGACGCCGCGATGACGGGGCCCGTCCTGGGCGCCGTCGTGGTCCGGCCGCGGGCGAAGCTCACCGTCGGCGCCCGCGCCGCGGCGTACCTGAAGTACGCCAAGCGACTTGAGAGCGGCACCGTCCGCCCGTTTCCGCTCGACGAGCAGGAAGGGACGCTGCACCAGTTGGAATGCCTGCGGCAGGTGACGAGCCGGGCGGGGGGCGACTTGATTCTCAACGGTGCGCCGGTCTCCAAAGAGGAGTGCCACAAGCTCATCCTCCAAACCGGTCTGCTGTCGAACCTCAAGCTGTACGAGTTTCTGTTCCTCAACTGGAAGGGGCTCGACGTCTCACCGTCGCCTCCGACGGCCGCGCCGCCGCCCGCCCCTCCCGCCGCACCGCCGGCCCCACCCGCACCCGCGCCGGCGCCCGTGCCCGAGCCGCTCTCGGTGGCAACGCCCGCACCCCCGTTGCCTCCCCCGCCGGCCGAGCCGTCCTGGGCCGACGTAATCTTGAAGAAAGCGGCCGACTACTTGAAGCGGAAGGGTGAGGCCGTTCACCCGCTCGGGACCGAGGTCGGGCCGACGTTCGTCCGGCTCAAGCTGGAGCTGCGCGGCGACGCCGACTTCAACCGGGTGCGGCGGCAGGCCGAGAACCTGAAGGTCCACCTGGCGCTCGCGCACGAGCCGCTCATCTCCAGCCAGGCCGGGTACGTCAGTGTCGACGTGCAGCGGCCGGACCGGCAGACGGTCTTCCTGCCGCCGCTGCTCGCGGCGTGCCCGCCGAGTTTCGCCGGCGAGCCGGTCGTGCCGGCCGGGGTGAGCGTGTCCGGCACCGTCGAGTGGCTCAACCTGAGCGAGCCGGAGAGCTGCCACCTGCTCGTGGCCGGCACCACCGGCAGCGGCAAGAGCGAGTTCCTCAAGGCCGTGCTCGCCTCGCTGGCCGCCCGGCTCGAGCCGGCGAAGCTCCGGTTCCGCCTCGTCGACCCGAAGCGGGTGACGTTCAACGTCGACGGCAGGTGCCCGTACCTGAGCGGGCCGGTGGTGTACGACGGCGAGGAGGCGATCCCGGTCCTCGAGGAGTGCGTCGAGGAGATGGAGCGGCGGTACAAGCTGCTCCAGAAGCGGGGGGCGGACCACGTCCGCCAGTTGACCGGCGCCGACGCCGTGCCGCGGTGGGTGGTCGTGTTCGACGAGTTTGCTGACCTGATGGTCGACCGGGCGACCAAGAACGTCCTGGAGCCGCTGCTGAAGCGGCTGGGGGCCAAGGCGCGGGCGGCGGGCATTCACCTCGTGCTCGGCACGCAGCGGCCCGAGGCGTCGGTGGTGACGCCGCTGCTCCGCAGCAACCTGCCGGGGCGGATCGGGTTGCAGGTGGCCAGCGAGAAGGAGTCGAAGCTGTTCCTCGACGAGCCCGACGCCGCGTACCTGTTCGGCAAGGGCGACCTGGTGTGGAAGCGGGGCGGCGGGCTCGTCCGGCTCCAGAGCCCGTTCGTCCCGAAGGCGGAGTTCGACGCGTACCTGCGGACCCGCTGACCCCTACCGCATCCGCTGCTCGAGGTACTCCCGGACGATCCCGGCCACGTCGAAGCACCCCGCCGGCACCGCCCACTCGCCCGGCCCAGGCGGCTTCTCGACGTCCAAGTCGTCGTACAGCTCGCACGCCGACAGGTACCGGCGGTCGGGGTGCGCCAGGCACCGGGACACCAGCTTGATGCTCCGCGAGTCCACGCCGGCGGCGGCCAGCCGGTCGACGAAGTCGTAGGGCGGGCGCACCAACTCGCTCGTGAGCACTTGGTACCAGATTACCCCGAGCGCGAACACGTCGTCCTGGGCCGGGAGCCGCTTGCGGAACGGGTCGGACGCCTCCGGCGGGTGGTACATCCGGGTGCCGACGAGCACCATCTCCGACCGCATCGAGGACGACGCTGATTCCGTCTGATTGTCCACCGTGCTCAGGCCGAAGTCGCAGACCTTCGGGACGGGCTCGGGGCCGTCGGTGAGCAGCACGTTGGCCGGCTTGAGGTCGCGGTGGTGGATGTCGTGCGTGTGGGCGGCTGACATCCCGCGGACGATGCCCCGCATCACCTCGTACGGGTTGAGGGCGGGGCGGTCGTCCGGGCGGCGAAGGATCCAGTCCTCGAGCGACCCACCGGCCGCGTACTCGAGGGCGAGGTACGGGAACGGCGCGGCGTTGATCTCGACGTCCAGGTAGTCGATGACGTTCGGGCAGTCGGCGAGGTGCCGCCGGACGGCCATGAGCGCGCCGGCCTCGCGCTCCAGCCAGTCTCGAGCGCCGGTCATCGTGAAGAACTTGAACACCCGCGGGTCCGGGTACAGCGGCTTGGTCGCCCGCCACACCTCGCCGAACGCCCCCATGCCGAGGAACGACTGGAGCTGCCACTCCTGCACCTTCTCGCCCGCCTTCCGCCGCGGCTGGGCGTTCTGCAGGAGCTGGTCGATGAGCTGTGCGGACCGCAGGACGCTGCTCACCGCGGTGCCGTTGGTCGAGTGGAAGCGGGCACTGCGGACGAGGTTGGTGAGTAGGCCAATCAACTCGCCCTTGTGCTGCTCGGTGAACCCCTTCGGGGGCGTCCAGTTCTCAACGGCCTGCCGGACGTCAACGTCGGTCTTGAGTCCGAGTTCCTTCAGGAACGCCAGCACCTCGGCGGCCTTCTTGTTCCGCCACCGCTTGCCGATCTGGTCGATCAGGATGGTGGCGACGGTGTACGTGCTGCCGATCGCGCCCGCGACCGTGCCGATCGGGGCAATCAGGCTCGTGATGACGTCCACGTCGCTCCTCCTTTGCTGATCGAGGTTCGGGCGCGCCGCAGCTCGCCCGGTTCGCGGACCTGACCCAAACGGGCGGCGCTTCAGTCGGGCCGGTACTGCGCCGCGGCGTCGGTCCACAGCGGCACGTCGCGCCGGGACTCCAACCTCCGGAACGCGTGGCCGTGGTCGGCGACCATCGCCTCCCGGAAGGTGGCGAAGGGGCCGTGGCGGGTCGCGTGGTCGAGGTACAGGGCGAGGCGCTTCTTCTCGTCCGGGTCGGTCGCCGCGGCCAACTTCGCGCCGATCCACTTGAGCCAGGCCGGCTTCACCTCGTCGGCCGGCAGGAGGTTGATCTCGGCGAACAGGGGCTTCTTGGCACCGATCTCCCGGAGTTCGTCGTACTCGGTGAGGAGGCCCTGGAAGAGCTGGCTGTCCCACGAGAACCGCATGCGGTCGTCCGCCCCCGGCTTGGGAGCGGGGCCGAACGCCAGGTCGCCCGCGGCCTGGTACAGCCGGCCGAGGTGTTCGGGCTTGCGGGCCACCACGACCCAGCTCGAGTACGTCTTGCCCTGCGCCGTGCCGCTGTTGTCGTCCCAGACCCGTGCGGTCAGCCCCAACTCGGCGGCCACCCGCGCCACCATCCATTCGAGCCGGAAGTGCTTGTTGGAGACGTGGAGCGCGAGGATCCCGTCGTCGGCCATCCGGTCGAAATAGAGCTTCACCGCCTCGACGGTGAGCAGGTCCTTCGGAAAGGGGAACTCTTCGCACTGGTCGACGAACAATAAGGAGAACTTCCGCCCCCGGTCGGCCTTCAGTGTGGCACGCCGGTCACCGACGCGAACCTCGAGCTCGGCCCCACGCTTCCGCGCGTCGGCGACGTGCGTGAAGAACCGGCCGGACTCGGCGGTGAGCACCGCGAGCCGCGGGTCGGCCTCGTAGAAGGTGATCTTCTGCCCCGGCAGCGCGTAGCAGGCTTGCGCGCCGATCTGGAGCCCGGACACGCCGACCGGTGCCTTCGCGTCGGCCCCCTTCTTGCGCCTCCGAAGTTCGGCGAACGCCGCCCCGACCGGACCGGTCTGGTGGTAGTACGTGAGCGCCTGTTGGCGGGGGTCAAAGGCGCACGTCACACCCGCGATAGCGATTGGGTCCCAGGGGCTCACCCCGACCGGCAGGAGCTGGAAGTCGTCGAGGACGTGCGGGTCGAACTCGATCAGTTGGTTCCCGTAGAGCACATCGTTCTGGTGGAACTGCCGGTACGTGCGCCGTGAGGCGACGAGCGGCTCACCGTCCGGGCCGGTGATCGGCTTCCGGTCCCAACCCACTAGATTCGTGCCGTACTTGTCGTCCCGCACGCGGTAGGTGGCGAACGCGGTCTTCTCGGTGTGAACGTGTCCGGGGTCTTTGGGCTCGATGGACCCACCTGCGCGAGCGCCCCCAGCGACGTGACTGATCCGGGCGCCCTCGACCTCGCGGTGGCGACCCGTCGCGACGCCCCAGGTCGCGACCGCGATGCAAACAGTGGTTATGCGGAGCACGGTGCGGCCCTCGGGAACCGGTGGACGACCCCAGCGTAGCAAGGCGCGCAGGGGTCCGCCAACAGGTCAGGTCCCAAAACAGAACGACTCGGTGTGCTACGGTACCCCGCCGGCATTTCTGGCTCACTGACGGGTCTGTTATATCTGCGATAGTTGGCGCAGGTCAAACAGCCGCCAGCTATTTGGACTTCGCTATGACACCCGAAGCGAAGGCCCGCCAGCTCATCGACCGGCGGCTCACCCAGGCCGGGTGGGCCGTGCAGGACTTCGCCGCCATGAGCATCGGCGCGGCCCGCGGCGTCGCGGTGCGCGAGTTCCCCCTCAAGACCGGGTTCGCGGACTACCTGCTCTTCGCCGACGCCAGGGCCATCGGCGTGGTCGAGGCCAAGCCCGAGGGGCACACCCTCACCGGCGTCGAGACGCAGTCCGAGAAGTACACGGTAGGCCTGCCGAACGGGCTGCCGAGCCACCGGCTGCCGCTCACGTTCAGCTACGAGTCGACCGGCCGCACCACCCGGTTCACCAGCCACGCCGACCCGCACCCGCGGAGCCGCGAGGTGTTCACGTTCCACCGCTCCGAGGAGCTCCTGCGGGTCGTCGGGCTGGACGAGCAACGACGCGCCCGGCTGTGCGCGATACCCGCGGTGAACACGCTCGGCATGTGGCCGCCGCAGGTCGAGACGGTGCGGAGCCTCGAGGCGTCGCTCGCCGCCAACCGCCCGCGGTCGCTCACCTTCGCGGTGCGATCCGACGAGGTTCTCCCGAGGTGCAACCGGACCGGGGAATCGGCACCCTACCCGAGTTGCACGTTTCCCCTACTCCTTGCACATCAGCCCTTCACCGAGCCGGTCTTCCGATGCCACAGGGGGGTCTTATGTCGCGGTCGTTGCTCGCCGGACTTATTTCGGCGCTCCTACTCAGTTCGTCAACGGCGTCGCGGGCTGACGAGGCCGAGGACCAGGCCCTCGGGTACGTCAAGGAGCTGAAAGGGTCATTCGCACGCGACGAGAAGGCGGCTGGGAGGCCCGTGACCAAGGTGAATCTTGCCGACACCCACGTCACAGACGGCGTCTTGAAGTACCTCGCCAAGCTCCCGCAACTCGCCGCACTCGACTTGCGCTCCACGCGAATCTCGGAAGAGGGGCTGAGGCACCTCGCCCCGTTGAAGACGCTAGCCACCCTGTCAATGAACAGTGACCAGCTCACCGACGAGATGATCGGGGTGCTGCTCGAGATCGACCTCCTCCGGTCCGTCGAACTGACGCGGGGCGTGGGCGTGAGCCCCAAGGTGGCGTCCAAGTTGCTCGATTCCAACTCGCTCAACCTCCGCGAGTCGAAAGTGACGGACGCCGCGCTGAAGCACGTCACCCGGCTGACGAAACTCACCTCGTTGGACCTGACCACAACGAAGGTCACCGCCGCCGGCCTCAAGGAACTCGCACCCCTTACGAAGTTGAACACCCTCTACCTCAGCGAGGTCGGGAATGAGACGCTCGCGTCGTTGAAGGAGGCCAGCCTCCTCCACGCCCTGCCACTCGCGAAGGGGGCGACCGCGACCCGACCGACCAACGCCGAGGAAGTGACTTCGCTCGATCTCACCCCGACCGGCGTAACGGGTGATGGGTTGAAGCACCTCGACGTGCTCACCAACCTTACGACACTCAACCTTCCCAAGACGATGCAACTGACGGACGCCGCGGCGAAGGGCTTCGCCTCGTTGAAGCACCTCACCACGCTCACCCTTGACGGTCCCCTGATCACGGACGGCGTGCTTGCGGCGTTGGGCGAGGCACACTTGCTCCACGCCCTCAGCCGGGCGAGGGGGACCGTTACGCAGCGGCCCTCAAAGGCCGAAGAGGTGACCTCCCTGGACCTCACGCACACGAAGGTGACGGACGCGGGGGTGAGCGCACTCGCGCCCCTGACGAACCTCACCTCGCTGAACCTGAGCTACACGAAGGTAAAGGACGCGGGGCTGAAAGACCTCGCGCCGCTGAAGAAGCTTACCACCCTCACCCTTGACGCCACGCAACTCACCGACCGGTCGCTTGACGCGCTGAGGGAGAACAACCTCCTGCACACCCTCGCGAGGGTCACACCGGCGTTTCCCAAGAATCCGACCAAGGTCGTCTCGCTCGACCTCAGGTTCGCGAAGTTGACGGAAGCGGGCGCGAGGGCCGTTGCGAGCCTCACGCAACTCACCGCTCTGGACATGCGGCACACCCCGGTGACGGGTGCCATGCTGGAAGAACTGGCCCCGCTGAAGCAGCTCACCGCACTCTCCCTCGACTCCGACCAGATCACGGACGAGGTCGTGGCCGTGCTCGTGAAGGTCAACCTTTTCCACACCCTCGACCAGTGCGTCGCCGCGGGCCTGGTAGCGAGGCGGCCGTCCAAACTCGAAGACGTCACTTCGCTGGTCCTCGGCAAAACGAAGGTGACCGAGGCGGCGCTAAAGCACGTCGCCAAGATGCCCCAGCTCGCCACGTTGAACCTGGGCGGTGCGAACGTCAAAGCGGCTGGTCTCAAGGAACTGGCCCCCCTCAAGAACCTCGTTACGCTGGACATCCGCAGCCCCCAGATCACCGGAGAAACGCTCACGGCACTGCGGGAGGTCAACCTCCTCCACACCCTCAGTGTGGCCACGACCGCCGACCGCAAGCGCCCGGCCAAGCCCGATGACGTCGCCTCGCTCGACTTGAGCGCCACCGGCGTGACGGACGAAGGGCTGAGGCAACTCGACGCGTTCCCGAACCTCACCTCGCTCAACCTCCTCCACGCGGCCAAGCTCACGGACGCGGGGCTCAAGGGGCTTGCGCCCTTGAAGAAGCTCGACACGCTCACGCTGGACAGCACGCGAATCACGGACGCCGCCCTCGCAGCGCTGCAGGAGGCGAACCTGCTCCACGCCCTTGCCTTTGCAAAGGGGCCGAATGCGAGACGCCCGGCCACGCCCGAGGAGGTCGCCTCACTCAACCTGCCGGGCACGGCGGTGACGGACGCCGGGTTGAAACAACTCGCGGCGTTCACGAACCTCACCTCGCTGACCGTCGCCAGCAACAAGGTGACAGACGAGGGGCTGAAGGAACTTGCGGCGTTCAAGAAACTCACCGCCCTCAGCCTGCGTGGCACCAAGGTGACGGCCGCGGGGGTTCAGGCGCTACAAAAAGAGTTGCCCCTGTGCCGCATCGTCAAGTGAAACCGGACCGGTCGTCGCTGAACGCGTCCGGCGGGCCGCGCCCCGGTGAACGCCGTGAAGCTACCCTGGGGCGCGGGAACCCGGGCGCGTGCCGGCGAGTAGGGGGGCGGTTCAGCAAGGCGAACCCGGTGACGGCGGCCTGTGCCGTTTACTTCGGTGCCGGGGCCTCGGGGAACAGTCCCCGCAGCGTCTCCACCGGCACGGCGAAACTCACGTTGTCCAGCTTCGCCTTCAGCGTCACGATCCCAACCACCCGACCGTACTCGTCCACGAGCGGCCCTCCCGAGTTGCCGGGGTTCACCGCGCTGGTGTGCTGGAGGTACGTCCGGCCGTCCAGCTTCCGGGCCGCCGCCGAGACGAGCCCGTCACTGATCGACTGCTCCAGCACGTCACTCCCCAAGCCCGGGCTGCCCAGCGCGTACACCCGCGCGCCCGCCTTCGGCGACGCGGTCGCCACCGGCAGTGGGGTTAACTTCGGGGCGGTTGCCGGGAGTTGAATGACAGCCAGGTCGACCCCCTCGGCCCGGTAGATGACCTTCCCCTTCGCCACGCCGGCCCGCACCAGCTTCTTGTCCCTCACGGCGAACACCTGGACCTCGACCTCGTCCGCCCGGTCCACGACGTGGGCGTTCGTCACGACCACGTCCGCGCGGCCGACGCACACCCCCGACCCGCTCCCGTCGCCCGACTTGACGACCACCACCGACGGGGCCGCCAGCGCGTACAGGTCTTCCCCTGCGAGCTTGGCCGGGTCGGCCGGCGGGGCCGGCAACGGCGGCAGGCCGCGGACCGCCGCCGGGGTCGCGGCGTCCGGCCCGCCCGCCGTCTCCAACTTCGACACCCGCTCGGCCTCGGCGTCCAACTTGGCCTTCTTCAGCGCCTCGAGCAACTTCCGCACGGTCTTGGGGTCCACGCGGTCCACCTCCAGCGCCGCCGCCCAGCAGTACGCCGCCTTCAGGTCGCTGCCGCCTGCCGCGTAGAACCGGGCCAGCCCCTCCAGCGCCAGAAGGGTGACGTCCGTCTGCCCGGCGTCGAGCCGTGCCGCCGACTGGAACCCCTGCTCCGCCTCCTCCTTGAGGTCCCGAAGCGACTGGACCTCGGCCTTGAAGAACAGCAGTGGCGGGAAGTTCGGCGTCGCCTTGTCCGCCTGCTTCAGCTTGTAAAGCGCGACCCCCAGCTTCTCGGCCGTGCCGGTCCGGAGGGCCTGAATCGCGCCCGCGGCCTCCCCGACCGCCGCCCTCTCCTTCGCGTAACTGGGGTGCGCCGCCCAGTGGGCCGGTCGCACGACCCGCCCGTGTTCGATCGACCGGTCCAGCCGCTTTCGGACGAGTTCCGGCGTGACCTCGGCGGGTACCGCGAACGCCTCGAGCGACGCGAGCGGCTCGGCGGCGGGCCGCGGCTTGTCGAGCCCGACCAGGGGCGCCGGCTCGAGCGCGTCCGGCCACTTCGCCGCGACCGCCTCCTCGTCCTTCGTCAGCGCGACGCGGAAGACGCTGACGCCCTCCGGCGACTTCGCCACCACGAGGGTCCGCCCGTCGCCGCTCCAGGTCGCCGCCCCGCCCCACTTGCCGGGGTACTCCTTGCCGGCGGCCGCGTTGCCAAGCGGGTAGGCCGTGAACGCACCCTCGCGGATCGCCACCACCGTTCCGGTCACCGGGTTCACCGCGCACCCGACCGGGTACGCCCCGGACGGGAACACACCTTGCAGTTTTTCCGTGTTCCGGGCGTCGAAGAGCGCGACGCCGTACCCGCCCCCGGCCGCCTTGTCCGAGGGTCGGAAGCCGCCCCCGCCGACGACCCCGACCCAGCGCCCGTCGGGCGAGAGGGTGAGCCGCGTCCCGTTCGACGCGGCGTTGTCCCGGGCCTCGGCCAGGAGCAGCCCGCCCGGGGTGACGACCGACTTGAACAGGGTGGTCTGGACCCAGTCGAGCCCGCGGTCGACCAGGAACACCCGCCCGTCGACGACCACGAACCCGCGGCCGCCCCCGCGTTCCGCCTTCGTGTAACTGAACACGAACTGCTGGCCGGGGTGCCCGCGCACCACCGTCCCGGGGGTGTTCGTCTCGCGCACCTCGCCGGTCCGGGTGTCGTACTGGTGTACGATGCCGCCGCTGGGGAAGAAGACCCGCCCGTGCGCAACGGCAAACGTCGCGGGGGCGGGCTTGCCCAACTCGAAGGACTTCAGCGTCTTGCCCGTCTCGACGTCCACCTGGTCGACCCGGTCCGGCCCCTGCCGGGACAGGTACAGGGAGCCGCCGACCAGGCAGGCCCCGAGGTACGGGTCGGTCTCCACCTGCCGGGCCGCAACCGCCTCGCCCGTCCCGATCAGGTGGAAGTGCTTGAGGCCGGGGGCGGTGCCGATCACGTACCGCCCGCGGGGGTCGGCGAGAAGATCCGCCGGCACCCCCGCGAGCTTTGCGTCGAGCTTCACGGCCTCCAGCTCGGGCCTGTCGGCCCGCGGCTTGCCGGGCGGGCTGTCGGCCTCGGTGTAGAGGACGCGGGCCGTCTCGACCCCGCCGATGCCCCGGAAGAACTCCCGGACCATCGCGATGTCGCAGTTCCGGGCCTTGTCCTCGTAGGCCATGGCCACGGCAACGGCGGACGCGAGCGGCCGCTTCTGGGTCCGCAGGTTGATCGCCAGGTTCCGGTACGCCTTGCCCCGCTCCCTGAGCTGGTTGTCGGAGTCCTCCATGATGGCCCGCGTGAACCAGAGGTTGGACTCGTCCAGCTTGCCGAGTTGGCCGTAGGTCAGGCCGAGGTTGGTGGCGGCCACGGCGCGGGTGAGCCGCGTGGCGTTCACGTCGGCGGCGAGCACCTTCTTGTACGTCGCGAGTGCCTCGTCGATGTCGCCCGCGTCGCCGAGCGCGAGGGCCATCCGGAAGAGTGCCGCCCCGCACAGGGGGTCGAGCCGGACCGCGTCCTTGAACGCCGCCGCGGCCTCCTTGTGCTTCCCGGCCGCCGTTGCCTGATCCCCCCGCTGAACCGCCCGGGCGGCTCCGAGGTGGTCCGTCCCGAACAGGACGCGGACGTCCTGCTGTGCGACCGCCGGGGACGGCATGAACACCCCGAGCAAGGCAAGCACGACAGCGGACGGGGACCGCATCATGGGCGACTCCTCGTGGGTGATGCCGGACGGGTGGATCGGTGTGCCGGGCGGCGGCGAGCTTCGGCGACGGCTACAACCTACCTGCTGGAGTGTTCGTCCGCAAGCCGCCGGAAGGCCCGTCGCCGCGCGTGCCCGCTGGGTTGTGGTTCGCACCCGGACGGGCCTGTCGCGCAGCAAGGTCGCGACCGTCTTTCGGATCGCCGTGTTCACCGAAGCGGTCAACTGGCGGAGTGCGACGTGCCGGGTGCGCCGGCCGAGAACCGACTCGACGGCTTCGTGTGTGGTTCGACGACCGCTGCTGGAGTCAGAGAGCCGATCGCGTGTGGTACCAGAATACGCGACCCTGGCGAGGCACACGCAGAACCACTCCGGGGAGTGGTTGGCAGATGCTGCGTGGAACGAAGTGAGCGAACGTTTGACGCGGATACGGAATGATACGGAAAGGGTGGAATCGGATACGGAATTCGGTAGACTGTGCGATGAGCGGACACCTTCCGGTACGCTCCGAATCACTCGAAAATCAAGCATTTGGGCAGATAGCTTAGCTGTTCGACCGAGCGACTGAAAATCGCTAGGTCCCCGGTTCAACCCCGGGACTGCCCACTCAAGCAACTCACATCGACTGAAGCGGTTACGCTTACCCTCCGGCGGTCGGAGGCGTGGTCGGAAGACCTCGGTTTCCGGGTAACTACCTGGAAACCCTTCCGGAGCGTTTCCGCCATGGCCCGTCCCAAAAATTCCGTCCCCACCTACTGGTTTCACAAGCCCTCGAACACCGCCCGCTGGTGGGTTGGCGGGAAGTGGGTCACCCTCGGCAAGTTCAACTCCCCGGAAAGCCGGGCCGAGTACGCCCGCGTTCTCGCCGAACACGCCGTCGCCCCGTGCCCGACCGGCCCGGTGAAGGGGCCCCGGACGTGACGGTGAACGAGGTGCTGCTCGGCTTCCTGCGCCACGCCGACGCCCACTACCGGCGGGCCGACGGCACCCCGACGAACATCTCCTCGTCCTGACCAAGCAGGGGTTCTGGCTCGTCGAGACGAAAGCGTGGTCGGGCCCCCGCACCCTTACGCGGTCGGCCGAGTGGCGCGACACGGGCCCTGCTGCCGCCGTGGACGCGCGGCGCCGCCCGGCGGGAATAAGCCGGTAGCCCCGCGTATCCTGTATGCAACTCCGCGCGTGCCGTTCTTCGCTACCGAGCCCCAGTGCGCGTCCATCGTTGCTCACATCCCGGGCGGGTGTTGCCGTGGCTTGGCTCTGCGCACTCGTCTTCGGCGTGCTCGCGTTCGCACTCGTCGGGCACGCGCTCTGGTGGGCAATCGCCGCCGTTTTCCGCGAGCTGGTCCCGGCCCGTGGCCGCCAGGAGCGCCGGCCGTTCCGGCCCGACCGCGACCCCGGCGACTGTCCCGCGTGCGGGGCCGCGTGCGACGCCGGGGCGGTCGAGTGCGACGCCTGCGGCCTCCGCCTCACCGGGCCGACCGCCCGGGCACTGGCCCGCGTGCGCGTGGCCCAGGCGGAAGTGGAGTCGCTGGCGGAAGCGGGCGACCTCGACCCCGACACGGCGATGTCGGTGCGGGCCCAGCTCCGGCGCCGGGCTCGGCGGATCCGCGGGCTGCCGCTCGACACGCCGGTGCCCGCCCCACGCGCCCCCGAACCGCCCGCCCGGAGTGAGCCCCCGCTCGCGTGGCCCGTCGCCGAAGCTGTCACCGTCCCGCCGCCCGTCTCGGTCCCCGACCCGCCCGCCCCCGTCCCGCCGCCGGCCGCGCCCGCCGGGCCGCCCCGCCGCGGGTCCGTCCTCGCGGCGTTCATGGAGGAGCGGAACATCCTGTGGGGCGAACTCGTCGGCGGGGTGCTCGTCGTCGGGTGCTCGATCGCGCTCGTGGTCACGCTCTGGCACCGCCTCGAAGCGTTCCCGTACTTCCCGTTCCTGCTGTCGGCGGCGGTCACGCTGGCGCTGTACGCCGCCGGGCAGTACACGCTGCACCGCTGGAAGTTGACCGCCACCAGCCTCGGCTTGCTGGTCATCACGCTCCTCCTCGCGCCGCTCGACCTGTTGCTGCTCGCCGACCCGGTCACGCGCGGCGAGCTGTCGTTGCCGGTCGACGTCGGGGTCAAGGTGCTGGCGGTCGCCCTGTCCGCGTGGGTGGTGCGGGGCGGCGGGCGGGACGTCCTCACCGCGCGCGCCGAGTGGCGGTGGTGGCTCGCCCTGGCGGTGGTCGGCCCGCCGGCGGCGCAGCTGCTGCCGGCCGGGTGGTTCGGCGGGCGGTCCGCACCCGGGGCCGCCTGGCTCGCGCTCGCGTGCTTCGCGGGTCCGTGCGTGGTGACCCTCCGGCAGCGGGGGCGTGCGGGCGCCCTCGACCGGGCGACCGGTGCGGCCGTGCTCCGGTTCCTGGGGCTGGCGGCGTTCGCACTGGCCGCGGCGTGGGGCCTGTACGTCGCGGGGTCGCCGGACGTCGCGGCCCGCGTGGTGGGGCTGGCGGTCCCACTGGTGCTGGCCGGGGCGGTGGCGGTCGAGGCCGGGTTGGCCGTGGCGACGCGGGTCACGGAGGGCGGGCCGCGGGCCGCCGGTACCGCGGCGGCGCTCGCCGGGGTGGCGGTGGTGACGGCCGGACTCGCGACCGGGTGGTCGGACCCGGGTTCGGTGCTGCTCGGGGCCGCGGCCGCCGGACTGTACTTCAACCGGGTCGCGTTCGCGGCCCGGCTGCCGGCGGCGATCGGGCTCGCCGTGCCGTCGTTCGCCCTCGCCGTTGCCGTGGGGTACTTCGGAACCACCGGCCGGTGGGGCGAGCCGCTCGCCCGCGTGCTGTGGTCGGCCGAGTGCGGGGCGGTGCTGGCCGCGCTCGCGCTCGCGCTCGCCGCGCTGTCCGAGGTCCTCGCCCGGTACCGCTCCCCCGTTGGGCCGGTGAGCTACGGCCTCGGCGCGGCCGGGGTCGGGTGCGTGGCGCTGTTCCTGGCCAGTGCGGACGGCCTGTGGAACCCGCTGACCGCGGCGGCGGTTCACGCCGCGTGTGCGACGGGGTTGCTCGCGGCGAACGCGCGGTGGCGGCTGCGGGTGCTGGCCCACGGCGGACTGTGGGCCGCCCTCGTCGGGTCGCTGTGGGCGCTGTTCGCGGCGCACCCGCACCGCCTCGAAGTGTGGGCCTTCGTGGTGTCGGTGGAGGCGCTCGGGTCCGCGGCCCTTTCGTGCGTTCTGAGGGGCCGCCGCACCGGGGCCGCCGCACCCCTGCGGCGGGCGGGTCTCGATGTGTCGATCGCCGCGGCGGTCCTGGCCCCGGTCCTGGCGCTGGCGTCGGGCCGGTTCCCCGACACCGCCTGGGACACGGCCGCGCTGTTCGTGCTGGCCGTAACGGGGCTCGCGGTTGCCCGCGCGACCGGCGCGGCGGCGGCCACCTACCTCGGGGCCGCGGCCGGGCTCCTCGGCTTCGCCCACCTGGCCGCGGTCACGGCCGGGTGGGAGCCGGTGTCGCGGGCGCTGCTGGTCGGCGCGCTCACGCACGCCACCCTCGCCGCGGTGGCCGCGGTCCTGCTCCGGCGGCGCGAACGGGTGTTCGCGCGCCCGCTGCGAACGTCCGCGATGCTGTCGTCCCTCGCGGGCGGTGTCCTGCTCTTCGCCCCACCCGTTGCTCACTCGCTCGAATGGGCGGGGTGCGCGGTGTGGCTGGCCACCGTGTGGCTCACGTTCGCGGTCGTGTGGCGTGATCGTACTTCCTTCTCGGTGTCGCAAGTCGCGCTGGCGCTGGCGGCGGTGCTGTGCGGCGTCGCCTGGGTCGACGCCCGGGGCGGGCGACCGACACGCGCCCTCGGCTACTTCGGGCCGGCGGCGTTGCAGGTGTACGCGGTCGCCCTCGGGGTGCTCGGCCTCGGGTGGGCGTGGGCCCGCCGGTTGCTGGGCGAGAACCCGCTCGCCCGCCACCTCTGGACGGGACGGCTGTGGTCGGCCGAGCGGGTCGTGCTCGCGGTCGTGGTCGTGGGGCAGCTCGTGCTCGCGGCCTTTGCGGTACTCCCCGAGGTGCGGGCGGAGTTGGCCCCGCTCGGGTGGGAGTCCCACAGGGCCCCGCCCCCGGAACTCGCACACGTGTTCGGCCCGGGCGCGTGGGCGGTGCTCGGCGTGCTGACGGCGGCGCTCCTCGCGTCGTGGCGACTCACGGGGGGCGAGCGCGACACCGACGCGCACGTCCTCGGGCTGGTGGCGCTGTCCCTGTCGGCGCCGGTGGTGTGGGCCGGCTCGCACGCCGGCGACACGGCTTCCGCCTCGGCACTCCGCTGGGGACTCGCGGCGGCGTTCGCCCTCGGCACGGCGGTCGTTTCGGTGCGCTCCCGGGTGCGCCGCGCCCTGGCGGCGCTCGGCCTTCCGTTCCACCCGACACCGGGCGCGCGCCCGGCGCTGCTGTTCGTGCTGGCGGCCGCCGCCGCCGCGGTCGTGTTCGTCTCGGCGCAGGTCGCGGAACTCGGACTCGCCGGAAGGAAGGCGTCGGGGCCGGACGCGGAATCGGTGTTTGCCGCGATGGGGCCCCTCGCCTCGAACCTCGTGCCGCTGGCGCTCGTGGTGCTCGGGGTCGGGTGCTCGGCCCTCCGGGAGCGGTCGCCCGGGTACGCCTTCGCGGGCGGCCTGGTCTTCGCCGCGACCGTCGCGGCCGGGTACGCGCTCGGCGTGGTCACGGCGGGCGGCCGCCTCGACGCCGCGCAGCAGCTCCGCGTCTCGGCGCTGGTCGCCGCCGGGGCGGCGGTCTGGGCACTGGCGTGGCTCGCGGCGCAGCGGCGCGTCACCGGCGGGCTGCTGCTCGCGGTGCAAGCACGGCTCGGGCTGGGCGTGCTGGCGGCGGCCAGCGCCCCCGCGGCGCTCGCCCTGCTGCTGTTCCCGGAAGCGCCGTTGCCCGCGGCGTGGGGCGAGTTCGGGCAGTACGGCTGGTTCGCGCTCGTGCTCGCGACCGGGGCCGCGGCGTGGCGGGCGGCGCGGACCGAGCCCGGGTTGACGTTCCACGCACGGGCGCTGTCGGCGCTCATCGCGGGCGTGCTGGCCGCCTGTGCCGCGCAGCCGTGGGACGCGCCCGGGACGGGGCTCTCGTTCCACGCCCTGGGCGGCGCGTGGGCGCTGGTCGGGGTGGGGCTGGCGGTCGCGGCGCGGCGGCGCGGCGCGTCGTCGTACTGGCTCGACGGCACGGCCGCGGTGCTCGCGGTGCTGGCCGTTCGCGGGGGCTGGCCCGGTCCGTGGCAGCCGTGGGCGTCGGCGACGCTCGCCGCGGTCGCGTCGTTCGTGGTCGGCACGTCGGCGGTCCTGAACCGCGATGGGGCTCGCGTGGTGGCGTCCGGGTTGCTCGTGAACCTCGCCGCGACCCTGCTCTGGCTGCCGACCGAGCCGCGCACCGACTCGGGCTTCCTGCTCGCCAACGCCGCCGGATTCGCGATCGCGGCGATGGCCTGGACGCGGCTGGCCCGCCGCGACGCGGATGGTAGTTGGCGGATAATCACAGAGATCGCTGGCGGCACCGCGGTCGCACTGCTGTGGTTCGGACTGCTGCCGACACTCGCGGGTGGCCGCACCGATTCGCCCTGGCTCACGTGGGGCGCGACCACCGTCGTCGCGGCGTCGATGCTCGTCGCCCGCGCCGACCCGTCGGCGAGGCTCGGTCGCATCGGCCTGTTCGCGGCGAGCGTCGCACTCGTACTCCTCGGAGTCAGCGAGGCGACTTCTCGATCCGTGTGGAACGTCTGGCAGACGCCCCTCGCCCTCGCCGCGTACGCGGTGCTTCACAGCCTTTCCTGGGCGACGACGAGGCACCTGACGCGGCTCGTCCCCCGACCAACTCGCCCCGGGGCGTGGGTGGAAGGACTCGTCGCGCACGGCGTTCTCGCGGCTGCCGTCTTGTTCCTCGCCGTGAGGAACGCACTGGTCGCGCCCGAGTTGACGCAGCGGCTCGCGAGTCCGTTCGCGGTGCTCCTGCTCCTTGGCGCCGCGACATTGTTGCTGCGGGCGGTGCCGACCCGGGCGGCCGCGATCCGCTCGGCCGCCGTCGCGCTCGGCGTGCTGGTGTGCGCCACCGCCGCGTGGGCGGTCCCGGACCCGGCCGGGTCCCACCCGTGGTTGCACCGCAACGCGTGGCTGTTCGTCGCGCTCGCCGCGGCCGGGGCGGCCGGGACCGAGCTCGCGGGGCGGCTCGGCGCGAACTGGCGCGGCGCCGCCCGGGGGGCCGGCGGCGCTTGCGCGGCGGGTGCCGTTCTCGTCCTGGGGGTGTGCCTCGCCCAGCAGGTTCCGGCGTACGACCCCGGCACGAAGCACACACCGCTCGAACCGGCGGCGGTGCTCGCGGTGCTGCTGGGCATCCTCGCGACCGCCGTGCTGGCGGTCCGGTTCGCCCTCCGCCGGGACCGCGACCCGCTCGGGCTGCCGGACCGCGGCCGCACCGCCTACGTCTACCTCGCCGAGGCGCTGGTCGCCCTGTCGTTCGCTCACGCCCGGCTCAACGTGCCCGAGCTGTTCCTCGCCGGGGCGGTGCGGTACTGGACGTTCGCGGTCATGGCGGTCGCGTTCGCCGGCGTCGGGCTGGCGGAACTGTTCGAGCGCCGCAAGCTCGGCGTGCTGGCCGCCCCGCTGCGGCGCACGGGCGTGCTCGTCCCCCTGGTCCCGCTGCTCGCGTTCTGGGCGAGGCCGCCCGCGTCCCTGGCGGAGTTCGCGGCCGCCCGGGCGCCGGGGCTCGGCCCCCTGCTCGGGTACCTGGAGCAGCTCCCGCGGCACTTCGACGCGTACGCCCGGCTGTGGATCCTCGCGGGCGGGCTGTACGGCCTCGTCGCGCTCGCCCGGAACTCGTTCGGGTGGGCGCTGCTCGCCGCCCTCGCCACGAACGCCGCCGTGTGGTCGCTGCTGGCGCACCACGGGGTGCCGTTCGCGGTGCACCCGCAGGCCTGGGTCGTGCCGCTCGCGCTGATCGTCCTGGTGTCGGAACACGTCAACCGCGCCCGGCTCCGCCCCGAGGTGTCGAGCGGGCTGCGCTACCTCGGCGTGGGGATGGTGTACGTCGCGTCGTCGGCGGACATGTTCCTGGCGGGCGTCGGGGAGTCGGTGTGGCTGCCGGTGGTCCTGGCGGTGTTCTGCGTGACCGGCGTGCTGGCGGGAATGGCGATGCGGGTGCGGGCGTTCGTGTTCCTGGGCGTCGGGTTCCTGCTGCTCGACGTGTTCGCCATGATCTGGCACGCGGCCGTGGACCTGCAGCACACGTGGGTGTGGTACGCGTCCGGGATCGTGCTCGGCGGCGCCATCCTGGCGCTGTTCGCCGTATTCGAGAAGCGGAAGCGCGGCGGGGACGCCGGGTGAGGCCCCGGGACCGCCACATGCCCACCCGGGGGCCGGAGCACCCGCCCGCCCCGCCTCCCACGGCGTCTGGTGGGTGAAGCCGCCCGCGTGGGCGGTGGTTCCGCTCCTCATTCGCGAAGGAGCCGGCCTCGCACGCCGGCCGCAACGATCCTCGACCGCTCAGGTCTGATGGGCAAACCCCCGGTCCCGGTGGAGCACCCCGAGGCGTGCCAGACGCGCGTCTCGGTGGGTCCGCTGCGGAGCAGTTGAGACCCGGATTCGTGCTCGACGCGAGCGGTTCGTGCGGAGTGTCGGGCGCGTTCGCGAGGCCTCCCCCTCGCTCGCGAGGAGTCGGGGGTCGTGTGCGGGGCTCTCCCCCTCGTTCGCGAAGAGTCGGGCACGTTCGCGAGGAGTCGGGCGCCTTCGCGAGGAGTCGGCGTCGGTTGCGGAGACCCCTCCCCCGACCCGCCGCACAGACGCTCGCGCCGCACCTCACCGGCCCGGCGGTCGAAACCGCCGGCTCGGGACCCGCGGACCGGAGTCTCCGGCACGCCCCCGGCCGTCGCGCAACCCCGGAACGGCCCACGCCGTGTGCCGAGTGCCTGAGGTCGCCGGGGTTCTGTCCGGTAGCCCTTACGCATTTCCACGGAGTGCAGCACCTGCTGGACCTCGTCGCGGACTGCCCGCCCAGCCCGCGGGACCGACCTCCGGTACTCGGAACCCACCCGAGGAGCAAGGAACGCCCCACTCGCAAACCGGACGCGTCCGAACCGGCGTGCGTGCTGCGGCCCTGGTGTCGGTCCCGCGGGCCGCGCTGGTCGGGAGGGGGCGTCGCCTTCGGCTGCCGGCGCCCCACCCCCGCCGAAAAGGGTGGAGAGGGCAAGGGCGCAACAAGCGAGCGGGGGGCGACGCGCAGACAGGTTCCTTCGGGTCGGACGGGCGGAAACGGGGTGCGCGCATCACCAGTTGCCGGCGGGCTCGCCGCCGTTGCGGGTGCAGGCGGCCCACCACGTCGGGGCGTCGATCCCCGAGCTGACGCTCCGCACGCTCCCGTCGCACAGCCCGACGACGATGAGGCCGGTGTGCGGGGACGACGCGAGCCCGCGGTCGCACGGGCCGGACGTGGTGTTCCCCTTGGGGATCCCGAACACGGTCGGCTTGGCGTTCGCCCCGGTGTACCACAGGGTCCCGTCGCCCCCCCGGCCGCCGCCGAACACGGGCGACACGCGGTCCCCGGGGTAGCTGTCGGTGGCCGACGGGGGCGACGTGCCGCTGACCGTGCCCGAGTTGTACACGCCCCGCAGCCACCACGACCCGCCGTGCTGGTGCGCCCCGTTCATCGGGGCGAACGTGGCCCCGCCGTTGCCCGCGGTCCCGGGGCAGTACGCGAGCTTCTCCGCGACCGCGATGGTGTTCGAGGTCCCGTCGGTGATCGCGGTCAGGGTCGTCATCCCGTCCCAGTCCGCGTGCACGGTGGTGCCCGCGTTGAAGTTCGGGTTCCCGAACACCTGGAAGTTCGGCGCGTAGCTCGCGTCGCCCGGGGTCCAGTCGCCCGCCGGGTTGGTCCCGATGGTCGCGTCCGACGGGCACTGGTACGTCTTGACCCGGGTCTGCCGCAGGTACCCGGCGCCCCCGGGCCCGGGCGTGTTCCACAGCGGGATCACCCCGCCGCCGGGCACGGCCGTGGCCGCGCCCCACACGTTCCGCTGCTCGACGAACGGGAGCACGTGGAAGAAGAACGGGGCGCAGTACGCGCCCCCGTAGCTGAACCCGGCCACCGGGGGGAGCCGGCCCAGCGTGTCGTGGGCGCTGTGGACACCCAGGGCGACCTGCTTCACGTTGTTGGTGCACTGCAGGCG
>NZ_JBHYGG010000146.1:0-31449 GCF_051859125.1 Gemmata sp. | reverse complement strand
GGGCGCTGTGGACACCCAGGGCGACCTGCTTCACGTTGTTGGTGCACTGCAGGCGGGCGGCGGCCTCCCGGACCTTTTGCACGGCCGGGAGGAGCAGCCCGATCAGAATGGCGATGATGGCGATGACGACCAGCAACTCGATCAGCGTGAACGCACGGCGTGGAGAACGGCTTTGCATGGGACGGCCTCTGATGAGGATCAATGGACTGAGCGAGGGCACCGCACAGACGGACCACCGCGAGACATGAGTGCGCCAGCACAACAGGGGCGAAAGTGGAATCGCCCGGCGGCCGCGCAGCGGGACGATGACGCCACTCCCGGCGTCCCTCATGACACTCCGGCAAGCGGCTCTGCCGCCCGACACGATTTCCCGCTTTTCCGCACCCCGCCCCCGGGTCCGGTTGCACCGACCGGGGTGTGGACTTAGAATGCACCCGATTCCACGACCCCGAGGCGGCCCACCTTCAACTCGGGTCCGGCCATGTCGACGGATCCCTCTCCCGAGGCGCGGCCGCCGGCCGCGCAGGACGCGTCCCGCGGCTCCGTCACCCGCTGGATCGCGGGGGTGCGCGCCGGCGACTCGTCCGCGGCCCTCCGGCTGTGGCAGCGGTACTTCCACAGCCTCACGACGCTGGCCCGCCGCCGGCTGCACGGCACCCCGACTGCCGTGGCCGACGAAGAAGACGTTGCCCTGAGCGCGTTCCGGAGCTTCTGCCGGGGGGCCGGCGCCGGGAAGTTCCCCCGGCTGGCCGGACGGGCGGACCTGTGGCCGCTGCTCGCCGCGATCACGTCGAACAAGGCGTGCGATCAGGCGGCGTGGACCGGCCGGCTCAAGCGCGGGGGCGCGGCCCCGGCGGCCGACGCCGACCTGAGCACCGTCCCCTCCCCGGAACCCGGCCCGGACGCGCTGGCCGAAACCGCGGACGTGCTCCGCGACCTGCTCGACCGGCTCGGCGACCCGGCCCTCCGGGCCGTGGCGGAGCTCCGGCTCGAGGGCCACTCCGTCGAGGAGGTCGCGTCCCGGCTCGGGTGCGTGCCGCGGACGATCGAGCGGAAGCTCAACCTCATCCGGCAAGTTTGGACGGGGGGGGAAGGGTGAGCGTCATCCCCCCGTCCGACCCCGCCCAGCCGGCGTCGCAGACCCGGTCCATCGACCGGGCCTGCGACGCCTTTGAGGCGGCCTGGCGGGCCGGCGGGCGCCCCCGGGTGGAAGACTTTTTGCCGCCCGGCCCGCCCGCCCCCGCCCTCCTCATCGAACTCATCTCTCTCGACGTCGACTACCGCCGGTTGGCCGGCGAAGCCCCGTCGCCCGACGACTACGCCCCTCACTTTGTCGGCCTCGACCCGGGGCCGTTGTCCGCGGCGCTGGCGTCCCGGGTCGGGTTCCCGGCCGGCGCCGCGGCGGAACGGTTCCGGCTCCTGGAGCGGGTCGGCCAGGGGGCCTGTGGGGTCGTCTGGCGGGCGTACGACTCCCGGCTCGACCGGGAGGTCGCCCTGAAGGTGCCCCACCCGGCCCTGCTCGGCTCGGCGGAGGCCCTGGAGCGGTTCGACCGGGAGGCCCGGTCCGCGGCCCGACTCCGGCACCCGGGGATCGTGTGCGTCCACGAGGTCGCCACCGTCGAGGGGGTGCCGGCGCTGGTCGAGGACTTCGTGGACGGCGAGTCCCTCCGCGCCCTGCTCGCTCGCCGCCGGCTGGCCCCGCGAGAGGCGGCGGCCGTCGCGGCGGACGCGGCCGAGGCTCTCGACTACGCCCACGCCCGGGGGGCCGTCCACCGGGACATCAAGCCGGCCAACCTGATGATCGCCCCGGACCGGGCCGGGGGGGCGCCCGGGCGGGTGGTGGTGGTCGACTTCGGCCTGGCCTCGAGCGGCGGGGCGCTGACCCTGACCGTCGAGGGCCAGGTGCTCGGGACGCCGGCGTACATGTCCCCGGAGCAGGCCGCCGGGCGGGCGCACGCGGTGGACGCGCGGACCGACGTGTACGCCCTCGGGGCGGTCCTGTACGAGATGCTGACCGGCGGGCCGCCGTTCCGCGGCACCGACCTGGTTCTTTTGCACCAGGTGCTGAGCGAGGAGCCGCCGCCGCCCCGGCGGCACGACCCCCGCGTCCCGAGGGACCTGGAAACGGTCTGCCTGAAGGCGCTCGCCAAGCGGCCGAAGGACCGGTACCAGTCCGCCGGGGCGCTGGCCGCCGACCTCCGCCGGTTCCTGGCCGGCGAGCCGGTCGAGGCGCGGCCGGTCCCGGCCTGGGAGCGAGCCGCTCGGTGGGCCCGCCGCCGGCCGGCCGCCGCGGGCCTCGTCGCGGCCAGTGCGGTCGCCGCCCTCGCGCTAATCGGGGTCGCGGTGGCGGCCCGGTACAACGCGCGGCTCGCGACCGTCTACCGGGAGGTGGTCGATGCCCGCGAGGCCGAGGGCGTTCAGCGGCGGCGGGCCGACCAGATCGCCTACGCCCAGCGGCTCTCCCTGGCGTCGCGGGAGCTGGCCGCCGGCAACGTCGGGCGGGTCCGGGAGTTGCTCGACGAGTGCCCCGCCCACCTCCGCGGGTGGGAGTGGCGGCACCTCCGGAGCTTGCTCCGCCGCGACGTCCTGACCATCCCGCACAGCCCGCCGGGCGGGCCGGAGTACTCCGTCGCCGGGGTCGCGTACAGCCCGGACGGGCGGCGGCTGGTGTCGACGTCGTGGGACGGGTCCGCCCGCGTCTGGGACGCGGACACCGGCCGCCCGGTCCGGGAACTGCTGCCGCCGGACAACTTGGGCACGTACTGCGTGGCCTGGGGGCCGGGCGGCACAATCGCCCTCGGCGGCGGCGAGGGGGTGGTCCGGCTCTTCGAGGCCGACACCGGCCGCCTCCTTCGGCAGTGGAAGCCGCTCGGCGGCGCGCCCCGGTCGCCCGGCCCCCGCGAGCCGGCCCCGGCCCCCGGCACTCCGGAGGGGCGCGGCCCGGGGGCCGCGGTGTACGCCCTGTCGTTCAGCCCGGACGGCAGCCGGCTCGCGGCCGGCACCGGCGACCCGACCTGGCACATCGCGGCCGAGAACAGCCGCCCGGGGAGGGTGTGGGTCTGGGACACCCGAACCGGGAGCGGCCTGGCCAGCCTCCGGGACCTTCCCTCGGCCGCCGTCGGGGTCGCCTTCCACCCGGACGGCAGGCGCGTCGCGGTCGGGACCGGGCTGCTCCGCCCGCCGGCCCTCGGGCCGGACGGGACTCGACCCGGGTTGATCGTCGTGTGGGACACGGAGGCCGGCGTCCTGGAGCGGAAGCTCGTCGGCCACGGCCGGCCGATCACCGGGCTCGCGTACAGTCCGGACGGGACGCGGCTGGCGTCCGCCTCGTGGGACCGGACGGCGGTCGTGTGGGACGCCGCCACAGGCGGCCGCGTGGCGACCCTCGCGGGCCACCGGGACCGGGTGAGCGGGGTCGCGTTCGCACCGGGCGGGTCTTCGCTGGCCACGGCCGGCGGCGACGGAATCGTTCGGGTCTGGGACCTGAAAACGGGGCAGGTTGCGCGGGCGTTCCGGGGGCACCTCAGGGCCGCGAACGGGGTCGCGTACAGCCCCGACGGCCGCCGGCTGGCGTCCACCAGCTCGGACCAGACCGTGAAGGTCTGGGACCCCGGGGCCGACCCACAGTCTACGGTCCTCGTCGCCCCCGGCCCGCTGGTCGGGGTCGCGTTCGGGCCGGGCGGGACCGTGGTCGCGGCCTCCGACCGACCCGAGCCCGGCGGCCCGGTTCGGCCGACGGTGACGGTTTGGCACCCGGGCGGGACGAAGATCGACGAGGTCTCGACGGACGGCGACCGTGTGGTCGGGATGGCCGCCCGGGCCGACGGGTCGGTGGTCGCCACCGGCGAGCAGGACGGTACCGTCCGCCTCTGGTCCGTCGGCCCGGCCGGAACCATCTCTCCTGCCTTCCCCATCCTCGTCCTGAAGACCAGCCCGCCCGCCGCCGCTCTCGCCCTCTCCCCGGACGGCACCCGGATCGCCGCCCCCGCCGCCTCGAACGGCCCGCAGGACCGCGTCGCGTTGTGGAACCTCGCGGCCGGCAAGATCGTCGGCCGGATGGCGGGCGACTCTTCAGAGAAGCTCCGTGCGGCGACGTTCGGGCGGGGCGGGACGTTGCTCGCAACAGCCCGGAACCGGACGGTGACGCTGTACAACGCGGCCGACGGAACGGAACTCGCCTCCGTGCCAGCCCACAAGCAGCTCGTCTCCGCCCTGGCGTTCAGCCCGGACGGGCAGCGACTCGCCACCGCCAGTTGGGACTACACGACCAGGCTGTGGGACGTGGGGAGTCTCTGTCGGGGCCGGGGTGCGGAACCGCAGCTCACGCTCCGCGGGCACACGCGGGGCGTTCTGACCGCCGCGTTCAGCCCGGACGGCACACGGCTGGCAATCGGCGGGGAGGACGGCACCGTCAAACTCTGGGACGCGGCGATCGGCCAGGAGGTGCTGACCCTGAGCGGTCACGAGGGCGCGGTCGTCTCGGTCGCGTTCTCCGCCGACGGCCGACTCATCGCATCGGCGTCCGCCGACGGTACAGTCCGGATCTGGGAAGCCCCCGACGCTCCGTGAGTTCCGATCGCCACGAAATTGTCTGGCGTGACCTCCCACTACCTCGTCCCGTTCTGCACCTCGCCCCCACTTCCGAACCCGCCCACGAGGTCCCGACGGACCCGCGCGTCGCAGGTGCCGGCCAGTGCCCGCCCCGTTCGTCTTGTCCCGGGTCTCGGAGGAAAAATCCCGCTCCGGGCGGAAATATTCAAGCCTCTGGTGTCGGGCAAACGCCTCGGTTGACAGAGGATGCTGGTAGCGACGAAACAACTGGGCCACCCTTGCACTTCAGCCGCAGTTCTTCGTCCTGAGTGGCTTCCCCGTCGGCACCGGCCCGATTCCGGGCCGCGTGGCCGTTCGCGCCGGCGGCCCGTCTCTCCCCTCTCACCGGAGTCTGTCCATGGCAAGTCGCGGAACGCGTGCGTGGTGGCGTCGCTGGTCGAACCCCTCGCCGGTCGCGGCTCCGCCCCGCCGGTGGTCCTGCCTGACCGTCACCCAGCTCGAAGACCGGGAGGTCCCGGCGAGCTTGTACGTCGCCCCGAGCGGGTCGAACGCCCCGGCCAACACCGGGCAGGACGTCAACAATCCCCTCCAGACGATCCAGCGGGCGGCCGACCTCGCCCAACCCGGGGACACCGTCTACGTCAAGGCCGGCACCTACCGGGAGACGGTGACTCCGGCCAACTCGGGCACCAGTTCCGCGGGCATCACCTACCGGCCGTTCAACAACGACGTGGTCACGATCGACGGGACCGACGCGCTGACCAGTTGGACCAGCGTGGGCGGGGCGGTGTACCGGGCCAGCATGCCGTGGAACTACACGTCGAACTCCCAGTCGAACCAGGTGTTCGCCGGTGACCAGATGCTCAACCTGGCCCGGTGGCCCACGGAGACGAGCAACGACCTGATCCGCGACCCCTACGAGGCGACCATCGACGCGGCCGCCGTGGACGGCTCGGGCAACCTGGTCATCACCGACGCCGAGTTCGGCCGCGAGGCCGCGGCCCGGTGGGTCGGGGCGAAGGTCTGGGTGAACCTGTCCCACAACGGGCACGACGGCCAGGGGCAGACCGGGACCGTGGTGTCGGCCGCCGGGAACACGATCACGGTCAGCGGGATCGACACCCGGGGCGTCACGTCCGGGAACCCGAACCAGCCGTGGGGCGTCGGCCCGGGCACCCGGTACTACCTGTTCGACCCGACCGCGGCCGCCCTCGGCAACTCCGGCGGGGTGGCGGCCGGGATCGACCCCGGGGAGTGGTGGTACGACTCGGCCAACTCGCAACTGTACGTCCACCTGCCGGACGACTCGGCCCCGGCGAGCGCGGACGGCACGCCGACCACGGTGGAGGCGAAGCGGCGGTCGTTCGGGTTCGACCTGAGCGGGAAGAGCTACGTCACCGTCCAGGGGTTCAACCTGTTCGGCACCAGCCTGACGACCGACAACCAGGGCGACCGGCGGACCAACAACGGGACCTACGGCGGCAACGTGGCCCCCGCCCACCACCTCACGATCGCCGGCATCACCGCGAAGTACGTCACGCACTTCACCGACCTGGCCGGCAACTACCAGATGCAGTGGCTCCAGCAGTCCGGGCTCCAGATCAGCGGGTCGCACATCACCCTGAGGGACAGCACGATCCAGTACAGCGCCGGGTCCGGGGTGTCGGTGTTCGGGAGGAACAACACGGTCACAAATAACGTGATCTACGACGTGAATTATCAGGCGACCGAGGCCGGGGCCCTGAACACCGGCCGGACGTACGCGCCGGGGCTGGTGACGAGCTGGGACCACGACATCAGCTACAACACGATCTACAACTCCCCGCAGCAGGGGATCAACTTCCGGGCCCTGGTCAACTCGGCCAACAGCCGGACGAACAGTTTGGCCCGCATCCACCACAACGTCATCCACGACGTGATGCTGCGGACCTTCGACAGCGGGGCGATCGATCAGTTCGGGTCCGACGGGCAGTGGGTGCGGATCGACCACAACGTCATCTACAACATCCCCGGGTCCACGAACATGGGCATCTACGTGGACTTCGGCAAGAGGTACGTAATCGACCATAATACGGTGTACAACGTCCGGAACCCGATCGAGATCAACTGGACCAACGCCGACCAGAACCAGGATGTGGACATCTTCAACAACGTCGGCCTGTCCGACCTGCCGACCGGGCGGGGGATCAACAACGGGTTCGGCGGGGTGAACCCGGGGAACCGGGTCCGCAACAATGTCGTTACCGCGGGGGTCGGCGGACACACGTCCGGGGCGACCGTGTCCAATAACCTGACGGCGACGATCCACGACGCCCTGTTCACGAACCCCCGGCAGGCGGACTACAGCCTGGCCGCCGGGGCGTCCGCGGCGATCAACCAGGGGGCCGACGTGTCCCCCTACAACGACCCGCTCTCGGGGGCCCCCGACATCGGCGCGTTCGAGCGGGGGACGACGGCGTGGACCGCGGGGTCGAGCCTCGCGGGCACCGCCCCGGCGGTGCCCACCGGGCTGAGCGTCACTCCGGTCTCCTCGTCCCAAAACAACCTCGCCTGGACCGACAACGCCGCGACCGAGAAGTCCTACACGGTCCTCCGGTCGGCCGACGGCGGGCTGTTCTGGCAGGAAGTGGTCCGGCTGCCGGCCAACACCACCGCGTACGTGGATACCGACCTGCGCGGGCTCCAGTACCAGTACCGGGTCCGGGCCGACCGATCGACCTACTCGAACACCGCGACCGGCGGCATCCGGCTGGCGGGCCAGACGTTTTTCCCCGGGCTGTACGACGCCCAGAGCGGCACACTGGTCGCATACGGGGCCGGCAACGGCGCGCTCGGCGGCACCTCGCCCGGCTCGTGGGCGCGCTACAACCAGATCGACTTCGGGGCGAGCGGGTCGGTCACGAGCGTCACCGCCAACTTCACGTCCGGGTCGGCCGGGAGCACGATCACCGTCCGGCTCGACAGCGTCACGGGTCCGGTCGCCGCCACGATCACCTCGGCCAACGGGACGTGGCAGCCGCAGACCCGGACGGCAGCGGTGTCCGGGGCGAGCGGGGTCCGCGACGTGTTCCTGGTGTTCAGCGGGTGGGGCACGGCGAACATGTCCTCGTTCGCGTTCGGGCCGGCGGCCGCCTTCCCGGCCGACCGACCGGCCGCCCCGTCAAATTTTGCGGCGACCGCCCCGTCGGTCGGTCAAGTGAATCTGAGCTGGACCAACCCGACCAGCGGGTTCGGCCCGGACGGCACCAAGGTCGAGCGGTCGACCGATGGCCGGACGTGGGTGCAGATCGCCCGGGTCTCTGGTGCGGCGACTTCGTACTCGGACACGACGGTGGCGGCCGGCACCCGGTACCTGTACCGGGTCCGGGGGGCCAACCGGTTCGGGGACTCCGCGTACAGTCGGTTCCGGGCCGTGACCGCGCCGGCCGCCGCGTCGGTCGACCTGACCGCGGCGTTCAACCGTGTGGGTATCGTGACCGACGGCACGCGGTTCAGCGGCGGCCTCGACGGGGTGGGGTACGCCCTCTCGGCGAACCTGCTCGGGCAGACGGTGGCGTGGGGCGGAGCCGCGTTCGCGCTCGGGGCCGCGGACCGGAACAACGTCGTCAGCGCGACGGGTCAGACGGTCGCCCTCCCCGGCGGCACGTTCTCCGCGCTGCGGGTGCTGGCGACGGGCGTCATGGGCAACCAAAGTAATCAGGCGTTCGTGGTCCGGTACACCGATGGAACGAGTCGGACGTTCACCCAGTCGGTTAGCGACTGGTACCGCCCACAGAACTACGCCGGTGAGTCGAGGGCGGTGTCGATGCCGTATCGGAACACGGCCGCGGGCGGCAAGGACCAGCGGGCGTTTTACGTCTACGGGTACTCGTTCGCGCTCGACGCCGGGAAGACGGTCCAGAGCGTTACCCTCCCGCGGAACTCGAACGTCGAGGTGCTCGCCATGACGCTAGTTTGAAACGATCGCGGGCGCTGTCATGACTCCGGGCGGCGGCCGTTTCACAGTGTGTCTTGAAGCCTATCGGGCGGGTGCAATCGGCGGACCATGGGGCGTGCCGTGGCCGCCTGGAGCGTCGCTCTGCTCGTCTCGGCCGCGAACTCGTAGTCGGCCCTGAGCCGCCGGAATCGCACCAGCCACCCGAACGTCCGCTCCACCGCCGGGGCTGGACCGCGAACCCGTTGGCCGCCTTCCTGGCGATCGTCACCCGACCGTTGTTAGGGGAGCCGTCGGGTTCCACTGGGCCGTTGCCGCGTGATGGTTACGCATCAGCCAGACTTGGTATGACTGGCCGCCTGGAGCACCGGTGCGTGCAACAGCACCGTTCCCAACACGCCCCACCCGGGTGTCGCCAACGCGGCCCTGGCCGACGCCAGCGTGCGGGCCGTGTCCGCTGCGGTCGACGGCAGCACGTGGTGGGCGCTGTGCACCCCGGCCGGCGGCGACCTGCCCGGTGGCGACTGGTGACCGGTCGGCGGTGTGGCACGCGGCCCGGCGTGCCCGCCCGGCCGCCGGCGGTGAGGACCTCAACGTCGGGGAGGCGGTGGGCGAGGAGTAGGTCGAGGGCGTCACGCAGAGATGTGTGGCTGAAGGACCGGCCGCCGATGATGAGGACCCGGAACGCCATGCCCGCGAGGATGGGCACGGGCGGGCGTGGCGATGTCGCCGGCAGGATCAAATCGACTGAGACGGCTCGGGCGGCGGCGGTCATCCCCCCGCACGTGATTGACGCACCCCGGCCGGATTGTGTGTTTGGCGGTGTGACGGTTAAATCAGTACCGACCGGGACCGAGTGGCGGTGGGACGCGCGGGCTCTCACCCCCACAAACATACGGAGCTGCGAGGGGCGTGCCGGGTCTGCCGGACAGCGTGAACACGAGTGAAGAGCTGAAGAGACTGCTGGCCAGTTTGGTGTGTCGGGTCACAATGCACGGCTCGGGTGCCTGCTGACGAGCGCCAACCCGGGGCTGACGTTCGTGGCCAACTTCCCGCCCGGTCTCGAAGCCCAAAACATCCTGGCACCGGCGACCGCGCTCGCGGCCAAGGACCTGTTTATGCGATTGCCACGGACGGTCACGATCGGCGAGATGGTACGGCTTTACTACCCCTTCTCGTTCTCAAAGACCTACGAGCCGTTCACACCGACCACCGGGGCAACTGACCTTCTGTTCTCCCCGGGGGACGCAGACTTCCCACCGAACCGTGCCCGCGTTGAGTACCGGAGGGCGTCCCCGACCTGATCGACCGACCCTCCCCCGACTCCCCTCCGACGCAGGAACGGCGAGACCAGTGGCCTTTGTCGATCGAAACGTAGTGGCCTTGCCGAACCAAGTGAACCCTGACTCGGGGGGCCGCGATTCCAGCGTCCGCGGCTCCGGACGCCATGATATTTTTCGATAAGGACATTTCTCTAATTCCTGGCACGATCGGTGCGTACTCCCGACCGTGCCCGACCGGCGCATTGCCGGCCGGGTCACTCCCCTCCAGAAGGTACAAACAATGGCAACTGCCACAGTTCATGCAACGACGGTCGGCGTGTTCGCGACCCGTGGCGCGGCCGAGCGGGCCGTGGCGGACCTGAAGACGGCCGGGTACCGGGACGACCAGATCGGCCTCGTCGGCAAGAACGCCGACGGGAAGACCTTCAAGACGGACGGCGGGGGCGAGACGAACGCCGGTGAGGGCGCGGCCATCGGCGTCGCGGCCGGGGCGGGGGTGGCGGGCCTGGTGTCGCTGGGCGTGTCGTTCGGGGTGATCCCGGTGATCGGGCCGATCCTCGCGGTCGGACCCTTGGCGGCGGCCCTCATCAGTGCGGCGAGCGGCGCGGCCGCGGCGGGAATTGCGGGCGCGCTGATCGGCTGGGGCATCCCGGAAGAGGACGCCAAGTACTACGAGGGCGAGGTGAACGCCGGCCGGTACCTGGTGACGGTGGACCGGGGCACCCAGGCCGGCGACGCCCGCGGGGTGTTCACCAGGCACGGCGGGTACGACCGTGCGACCGCGCCGGCCAGGTGACCTCTGCGCTGGTAGATGGTTCGCGAGCCGGGCCACCCCGGCTCCTCTTCGTTTACACCATGATCATCTCGCCGCTCCCTTCCGCCGCGCTGCCATCCTCTGCCACGGTTCCGCGCTCACCGCCTCGGCCCGCCTCACCCACTCCGCGGCTCCCGCATTGTCTGCGTCATACGCCGCCGCTGCTCTCATGCTCGGCGGCTCGGTGCCCACCACGGGGGCCGCGGCGCGGAATCGGGCTTCTTCCGGAACGAGCGGAGTTGGGTCTCGAATCGGGCCGCCTGGTCGGGCCTCTGCGTGCCGGTGAGCGAGGATGTGCCGGGGGTGACGCGGAACGTCCGCGTCACCCGGAGTCCCTCGCCGTACTTCAGCAGGAACTTCGGGTCGATCGCCTTGGAGCTGAGGCGGCCGCCAATCGGACAGGGCCACCAGTTCGTCCACCGTGTGGTTCAGGACGATCGTCCCGAGTTGCGGCACGGGTTCCCGTCCCGTCTCGGCCAGTACGGCGATCTTCGTCGGGTGGTCCACCGGCCGGTACCCCTGCCGCTCGAGCCATTGGGCGGCGGGGCTGCCACAGAATTGCAGGAGAGCAGTCGAGAACGTGGCAGCAGTCACGCAGTTTACTTCTTGTCCTTGACCCGCTCCAGGGTGATTGAGTCCAACTAACTCCCGGGCCCCACCGCGAAGGTTGTGGGGCGTCCCTTCCCGCCGCTGTTCGGATCACACAGGCAGATGACGAGCCGATCCCTTTCCGGCTCGTAGATGCCCAGGCTCGTCTTCCCCTTGCTCGCCCCTTCCAAGCCGACCAGATCGAGCTGCTTCGGCGATTTGCTCGGGTCCAGTTTCACAGATGCCTTCCCTCCGAGTACCTCGCCTCGGTCGGCGAATCGCACTTCCTCGCCCGAGAACGACCACCGCCCGCCCTCGAGCGCCTCGGCAGGTGCCTTCTTGCCAGCGGCTTCCAGGGCCACGACCTTCCATTCGCCGCTGAGCGCGTTGAGTTCATCTGCGAGCGTGGGGGGCGACCCTCTCCTGCCTGGCCATCGGCCCGCTCATCGGGATCCTTTTCTTCGCCCGCGGCTTCGGGGCCCTCCGCTTCCGGGAGGACCTGCTGTTCGCGGGGTGCATCCCCCTGGCCTACGCCCCGTTCTTCCTGCAGGCCAGGGGCCTCACCCTGCTGCGCGTCCTCTCCCTCCCGCTGGTGGTCCTCGGCGCGGCGGCCCTGGACGCCCGGTGGGCGGCCTGGACTCGCGCCCTCGCGGACGGTGGCGACGAGGACGTCCCCGCGGGGGTGCGGTCATGACCGCGCCAGCCGGTGGTCCTCGACCCGGTCATCCACGAGCCCGCCCGCCTGGCCATCGTCTCGGTGCTCGCCGCGTGCGGGTCGGCCACCTTCACCTTCGTGCTCGGGACGACCGGCCTGACCCGGGGGAACCTGTCGGCCCACGCGGCCAAGCTGGTGGCCGCCGGGTACGCGGCGGAGAGCAAGCGGGTCGTCGACCGCAGGCTGCTGACCGAGTACCGGCTGACCGACGCCGTGCGGGGGGCATTCGACCGCTATCGGGCCGCGTGGGCGCGGCTGACGTCGGGTGGGGGCGGGACGAACCCCGCCGAGTAACCGGATGTGGGGCGCGGACGAGTTCGATCCCGCCGCGAGACCGGCTGCCTTCGCAGTGCCGGCCGTCCGCGGACGGCGGCGCTAGCGATTACCGCACCAGCCACCGCCCCGGGCGGACCCGGCCCCCGTATACTCGTCGCTGTTCACGCAGGCCGGAGTTCGCCATGCTGCGGCAGCACAAGGCGGTGAGGCTACGGCCGGCCGCGTCGTAAAAGAGATCCGTTCCTAGACAGACGGGACCCCACACGAAAGGCACGTGATGACCACACTCGGGCAGCGTAGCGCGGCACTCCTCTGGCCGTGCCTCCTGTGCGCGGCACCCATCCCGCTCGCCCCCGCGCCGGGCGCGGAGCCGGAGTACCCCCCGCTGAAGGCCGACCCGTCGGGGCTCGGCAAGAACGTCCAGCGGACGATGCGGCTGCTAGCCGCCAGCACCCCCGAGCAGCGGAACACCGTCCGCGTCCTGTTCTATGGTCAGTCGATCACCGAGCAGGGGTGGGCGCGGGCGGTCGCCGACGACCTCCGCCGGCGGTTCCCGCACGCCGACCTGGTGGTCGAGAACCGGGCCCTCGGCGGGTTCTCGTCGCAGCTCCTGGTGAAGACCGCCGAGGCCGACCTGTACCCGTTCGAGCCGGACCTCGTCGTGTTCCACGTGTACGGGGCGCACGACAAGTACGAGGACATCGTCCGCCGGGTCCGCGAGCGCACCACCGCCGAGGTGCTCCAGCAGAACGACCACGTCACCAAGCCGGCGGACCTCGCCGAGGAGACCGACCCGAAGAAGCTGCCGCCGAAGGGCGAGCACTGGGACGCGTTCATGAACCACAACTGGCTCCCGGCGGTGTCGGCGAAGTACGGCACCGAGTTGTGCGACCAGCGGGCCCTGTGGAAGCGGTACCTGACCGCCAACAAACTGGAGCCGAGGGCGCTGCTTCGCGACGGCGTCCACCTGAACGCGCACGGCGAGTTCCTCATGGCCGAGTGCGTGAAGGCGTACCTGCGGCACGACCCGGCGTTCGGCCCGTCGCCGGCCGAGGCGTGGGTGAAGACGCTCGCCGTCGGGACCGACGCGTCGTGGGTCGACGGCAAGCTGCGGGTCGAGTTCGACGGCACCCGGGTGGACGCGATCTACGGTCCGAAGGCGAAGGGGTCGGCCCCCGCGCCGGCGGCGGTGACGATCGACGGGAAGAAGCCGACTGAGCTCCCGGGCACGCTCGCGCCCACCCGCGCGCTGGCGACGCCGGGCGGGAAGTGGCCGGTGGTGGCGGGGTTCGGGTGGGAGAAGCCACCGGTGGCCGAGGACTGGACGATGGAGGTGAAGAAGGACGCGGCCGACGCGAAGGTGTTCGCGTTCACCCTCTCCGGGTCCGTCACCGGGCCGGACGGGGCCGGCCGGTCGGACAAGAAGTTCGTGTCGAACTCCGGGCGGGTGGCCATCGAGCCGGGGCACTGGCAGGCGGACTACGCCCTCGCACTGGCTGGGGTGAAGCCGGTGCCGGACGCGTTCACCGTGCGCTGGAAGGTGGTGCCGCACGCGGTCGACGCGATCCCCGCCCCGGGCGGCCGCGAGCCGGCGGCCGGGACGGCGGTGACCCTAGCCCGGGGGCTACTGCCCGGCAAGCACGTGCTCGAGATCGCCGGCGGGCCCGGCGCCCCGATCGCCGCGATCCGCGTCCACCGCCCGCCCCTGGCCGGTGCAAAGAAGTAATGCCGAACTCGCCCTCGCTCGCACCCGTCAAATGACCCGCACGGGAGCGCTGGAAGGGTCGATTGGAATGCTGAGCTGGTGCGCGGGGATCTGGAGCAAGCCGTTCAACAGCTCAAGCGGGAACCCGGAAATGGGATCGGCCTGGGCGGCGTAAAGCTCCCACTCGCGCTGGCGGAGCTGGGGCTGATCGATGAGTACGAGTCCGCCGTTCACCCCGGATCCGCAGGGCACGGACCGACACGACTTGCGGGTCTCTCGAAGCACGTCGACTTTCAGCTCGTGAGCCGGGTGGAGATCGGCTCGGGGGCGGTGGCGATGCGGTACGTGCCACGAAGCTAGCCGAGGTGCTCGGCTTGCACCCGACCCGGGTGGGCGGTAGAAGCTGGGGATTGGGCAACTCACCGGAGCGACACAGATGGCGGATTCGATCCCGAAGTGGCAGCGCGTGACCGGGTGGGTACTCTCGGGCCTCCTCGCCCTCGTGTTCCTGCCGAGCGCCTTCTTCAAGATCGCCCAGCCCGACGGGTTCATCGAGGAGTGGTCGAAGACGTACCCGGCCAGCACGGCCGTCCCGATCGGCGTGATCGAGCTGGCGGTTTTCGTGCTCTACCTCGTCCCGAAGACCCGGTACCTCGGCGGCCTCCTGATGCTCGCCTACCTCGGCGGGGCGGTGGCCACTCACGTCCACGCCGGCGACGGCAAGTTCTTCGTGCCGGTGGTCATCGGCGTCGTCGCCTGGCTCGGGCTTTACCTCCGCGACCGCAAGCTCCGGGCGCTCGTGCCGCTCGCGGCTGACGCATGATCCGGCTGTATACCAAGAACGCGGTCCTCCTCGCTGTTGTCGCTGCCGCCTCGTACGAGTTGGCGGCCGAGTTCGGCCCGTGGCCCGCGCTCCTCACCTGCGCCGCTGCCGCGGCCGCCGCCAGCGCCGCCGGGGCGTTCCTGCTCCGCACGAGCGGTGTCGGACGTGTCACCTGGCGGAACCGGCTGGCCGGTTACCTGATCCCGTGGGGCTGGCGGCTGAACCGGGGCAAGCTGTGGCCGATCCCGGTCGTTTCGTGGGCGGTCTGGACGGCGGTCTGCGGGGCAGCGGTGCTGCTCCGCCCGGCCCCGGACCAGCCGGCGCTCGGGACGCGCGCCGCACTCCTCGCCGCGTGGGTGATCGACGCGGCGGCCCTGGTGTACCTGCTCGGGACGCTCGCTCGAGCCACGCCGGGCGGCCGGGTCGGCCCGATCTGGAAGCTGGTGGCCGTCATCGCCGGGGTCATCAGCGCGAGCGTCGGGCTGTACGTCGGCGGGCAGACGACGGCCGCGCTGGTCGTCGGCGGCGGTCCGCCGGTCGTGGTCGGCGGCGGCTTCGGGCTGCTGCTCCTGTTCGTCGTTACCGTGGGCCGGAACACGCGGTGGAATTGACCGGCCTCGACCTGCCCGGTCGGTCCGTTAAGGGGCCGCCCGTCCTGATGGACTACATTACTAAGGACGGCTCACCCGGCCCGTGGGCTGTCGAGGTGAGGCGTCGGCGCGGCTGAAGGAGATCGCGGGCGGGCACGTGCCGCGGTGGGCGCGGCTGCAGGGGGCGCTAGAATTGCGGAAGAACGGCGCCGAGATGAAGGCGCTCGTGCGGCCCACCCCCCTTCACGCCTGAACGGAGGACGAGTATGGACGTGTTTCGGTTCGTGAAGCTGACGCAGAAGGCGAACGACCCGGCGCGGCGGTACACCCTCGTGTCGGTCGCCGGGGGGCGGGTCGCGGAACTCGAAGTGATCCCGCCCCAGAAGGGCACGGTGGTGATGAGCCTTAGCTGCTCGCCGGTCCTGTCCGATGCCGCGCGAGAAGACGCCCTGTCCACGACCCGACGGTTCCTGGAGGAGTTGGCCCTCGGGTGGGGCGTCCACCTGGTCGAGACCCCGGCGCCGGTCGAGATGCGGGAGCAGCCGGACGGGCGGTTCGCGGTCCGGCTGGAGTTCGAGGCTGTCTGAACCGGTTCAGTACGGCTTCTGGATGGCCGCGTCGTGGTCGCGATTCACTCCCGGCTCGCCGAATGGGCTGGGGCGTAGTGGCAGTTCACCCGGCCGACCTTCCCGGCGGCGTTGAACTCGAACGCTTCGGCGGCCAGCAGGTCCTCGACGCTGTCGTACACGAGGACCAGGCTGTTGACGCCCGCCAGGGCGTGCGCAGCCGGAAGTGCAGGTCGGGGAACCGGGGCAGGGCGGCGGCGAAGTAGGCCCGCAGTGCGTCCTTGCCGCGAACCGTTCCGTCGCCGGTCAGCCGCACCGCGAACGGCGACGTGAACACCACGTCGCCGTTCGCGGTGCGAGAGGATGGCGTCGAGGTCGTGGCGGTTCCAGGCCTCGATCCAGTCGGCCGCGAACGCGGCGGTCACGTCGGCTCCGGGGCCGTGGGGCGGCGTCAGCCGGGCCGGACACGCACCGGCCGCGGCGGGTTCACGGCTTCACCGCCCCGAAGGCGGCGAAGCAGAGGTGCTTGTGCAGCACCTCGGGGTCGCGGAACCCGACCCGCGTCAGCAGGTCCAACTGGTAGCCGAGCGGCCGCGGGGTGTCTTCCTTTTCGACGTAGGCAAGCACCGCGTCCCGGTAGGCTCCATCTTTGAGAGCGGTCAGGTACTCGCCGTAGTGCCGCCACATCAGCGCCTGAACGGCCGGCAGCGGACTCGACACGAGGTCGAAGACCCACACGGACCCGCCCGGCCGGAGCCAGCGGAAGAACGCCCCGAACACCGCCTCCCACTCGGCGCCGGTGCGGAGGTGGTGCAGCACCGCGGCGGCCAGGATCACGTCGAAGCTCCCGGCCGGGAACGCCGCCCCCCGCACATCTGCTTGCACGGCCGTGACCCGCCCGGCGGTCGCGGCCCCGACCCGCTCGGCGGCCCGGTCGAGCATCGGCCGGCTCAGGTCCAGCAGCGTGGCGTCGAGGCCGGGCAGGTGTTCGAGCAGCTTCAGCGTGTAGTTCCCGGCCCCGCAGCCCACGTCGAGGACGTGCCGGGCCTCCGGACTGACAGTTGCGGCCGCCGCCGCGACGAGCGACATCGCCAGCGGGGCATCGACCGTGGCCGACTGGCCGGTCGTCAGGTTGCTGAACCGCTCCACGTCGGCGTCGAACCGCCGCCGGATCTCGTCCACCGAAGACTTCATGCCGCTCCCTTTCACGATCGGGCGTCCGAGGTCATGGTAAGTGCGGCCGGGTACAATGACCGCCCGGCGGTGCCGGACGTCGCCCGCTCTCCCACGGAGTACCCCGTGCCCGATTACAAGACCCGCCGTGACTTCCTCCAGCACTCGACCGCCGCCGGCGTCGCCCTCGGGCTCGCCGGCACGGCGTCCGGAGCCGCCGCCATGAAGCACTTCATCTGCGTGACCTGCGGGATGCAGTACGCCGCGACCGAGAAGGAGCCGGAGGGCTGCCCGATCTGCCTCGACGAGCGGCAGTACGTCGGCCACGGCGGGCAGAGGTGGACCACCCTCAACGAGTACCGGAAGACGCACAAGAACATCTTCACCGAGGAGGAACCGGACCTGCACTCGATCCTGCCGCAGCCCAAGGCCGGGATCGGCCAGCGTGCGTTCGTGGTCCGGACGAAAGAGGGGAATGTCCTGTTCGACTGCGTCCCGCCCCTCGACGAGGCGACGGTCGGAGCGGTGAAGCAACTCGGCGGGCTGGCGGCGATCGCGGTGTCGCACCCGCACTACTTCACCACGATGGTCGAGTGGAGTCACGCGTTCGGGAAGGTGCCGGTCCACATCCACAAGAACGACGCGAAGTGGGTGATGCGTCCCGACGACGTGGTGAAGTTCTGGGACGGCGACTCGAAGTCCCTGTTCGGCGGCCTGACGCTGGTGAAGACCGGCGGGCACTTCGACGGGTTCCAGGTGCTCCACTGGCCCGCCGGGGCCGCGGGCAAGGGCGTGCTGCTCTCGGGCGACCAGCCCTACGTCTGCCAGGACCGCAAGTGGGTGAGCTTCATGTGGAGCTACCCGAACCTGATCCCGCTCGGCCCCGCGGCGATTCGGCAGGTCGTCAGGAGCCTCAAACCGTTCGCGTTCGACCGCCTGTACGGGGCGTTCCCGGATCAGGTCGTCAAGACCGACGCGAAGGCCGCGGTCGAGCGGTCGGCCGATCGCTACCTGAAGCGGATCGGGGGATGAGTCATGCTGCTGGAAGAGTACAACTTCAAGCGTGAGGTCCTCGACGACCCCGGCCCGGTGCTGGTCGATTTCTGGGCCGCGTGGTGCGGGCCGTGCCGGTCCATGAACCCGGTCCTGGCCGCGATCGCCCGCGACTTCAAGGTGTGCAAGGTCAACACCGAGACGAACCCGCACCTGGCGGCCCGGTTCGACGTGTCGGCCATCCCGCTCCTTTTGGTGTTCCGCGGCGGCCGGGTGGTGCGACGGTTCGAGGGGGTGACCGACGAGGCCACGCTGCGGGCCGCCCTGGTGGCACCGGCCGGCTGACGCCGTCGCCGCGACGGGCCGTACCCCGGAGGTGTGCGCGACGACTTCTCCCCATCGCCTCGCCCTCGACCAGTTGCCGGACTTTCTCGCGGTCTGCCGGCTGGTCGCCGCCTCGGTGGCGGAGTGGGCGGTCGGCGGTCCGTTCGTGTCGGTGACCCACCCAGCCGATGAACTGTCGGTCGCATGTCGCGAGTACGCGGTGCCGCCCGGCGTGCGGTGTGAACCGGGTTGGCGGTGCCTGCGGCCGGCCGGACCGATCCCGTTCACCACCGTCGGGGTGCCGGCCTCGCTCCTCGTTCCGCTCGCGGACGCGGGCGTCGGCGTCCTCGACGTCTCGACCCTTGGCACCGACTACCTGCTCGTGAGGGATCGCGACATCGACGGGGCAGTCGAGCACACGGTTGCGACCGCTCCGCAGAATCGTTGGCCACCGAGTGCGGGCGGTCGTGACGGCAGCGTGCCGCAAATGGGCATTCGCGCAAGTGCGGGTTGTCGGGCGTGGTTGCTGTAAGATCCTCTTCATCGCCTTGCTCACCTCCGGCTCAGTGGGAACTGAAGATGGACCTGCAACTCAAGGGTAAGACCGCGGTCGTCACCGGCTCGACGGCGGGGATCGGCCTGTCGATCGCGGAGGAACTCGCCCGAGAGGGGGTGAAGGTGTTCGTCACCGGACGCTCCCAGCCGAAGATCGACGACGCGCTCGCGGCGGTGAGGCGGGCGGGCGACGCCGAGGGGGTGGTCACCGATGCCGCCACTGCCGAGGGGTGTGCGGCCCTGATTCAACGAGTTCCGACGGCGGACATCCTGGTGAACAACCTGGGCATCTACGAGGCCAAGCCGTTCGCCGAGATCCCCGACGAGGACTGGCTGAGGCTGTTCAACGTGAACGTGATGAGCGGGGTGCGGCTGTCCCGGCACTACTTCCCGCGGATGCTGTCCAGCGGGTGGGGGCGGGTGATCTTCATCGCCAGCGAGTCGGGGGTGATGACGCCCGGCGAGATGACCCACTACGGGGTGACGAAGTCGTGCCAACTGGCACTGTCGCGGGGGATGGCGGAGTTGACGAAGGGGACGCAGGTCACGGTCAACACGGTGATGCCCGGTCCGACCAAGTCGGAGGGGATCGTGGATTTCCTGAGGTCGGTGTCGCGGCAGGCCGGGGACGCGGCCGAGGCGGAGGCCGAGTTCTTCCGCGTGCACCGCTCGTCGTCGCTGCTCCAGCGGCTGATCGACCCGGCGGAGATCGCCCACATGGTGGCGTACCTGGCCAGCCCGCTCTCGGCCGCGACCAACGGGGCCGCCCTGCGGGTCGAAGGTGGCCTGCTGCGGTCGATCATCTGAGCGGGACGTTCCGGCCCCCGTGTTCAGCACCGGATGAGGTCCGCGGGCGAGTGGAAAGTTCAACCGGTCGTCGCAACGAGGAGCGGCTGCATGTCACGGGTTCGGGTCGAGAGCTTTTCCATCTCGCTGGACGGGTTCGGTGCCGGCGCCGACCAGAGCCTGGAGAACCCGCTCGGGGTGGGCGGTAAGGCACTCCACGGCTGGGCCCTCACCACCCGCACGTTCCGGAAGATGTTCGGCCAGGACGGCGGTGAAACGGGAGTGGACGATCGGTTCGCCGCCCGGGGGTTCGAGAACGTCGGGGCGTGGGTCCTGGGGCGGAACATGTTCGGCCCGGTCCGTGGGCCGTGGCCGGACGGATCGTGGAAGGGGTGGTGGGGCGACACCCCGCCGTACCACTGCCCGGTGTTCGTGCTCACCCACCACCCCCGGGCACCGCTGGAGATGAGCGGCGGGACGGTGTTCCGCTTCGTCACCGACGGGTTCGAGTCGGCGCTCCGGCAGGCGAGAGCGGCGGCCGGGGGGAAAGACGTGCGGGTCGGCGGCGGGGTGGCCACCGTACAGCAGGGACTGCGGACAGGGCTGATCGACGAGTTGCATATCGCGATCGGCCCGGTGCTGCTGGGCCGCGGCGAGCGGCTGTTCGAAGGGGTGGACCTGGTCGCACTGGGGTACGAGTGCGCCGAGCAGGTGCGCACTCCGAACGCGACCCACGTCGTCGTCCGCAAGAAGGCGTAGTCGCGCCAGATAATGGCGGTGACGAATCGTAGTCCACTCGGATTGAAGGTGTACGTAGCCCCCAGATTGGCTCCCGCAATCTTCCGTACACTCGGACGGCTTCGTGGATTCCTTGCTACAAAGCTGCAGAATCCCGACCCTTGCAGAGTTGAGACGCGCTGTTCTCCTGCTTGAAATCTCAGGAGTTCACGAGGATCGGCGGGTTCATCGCGGCTGCCTGAAAATCGCTAGGTCCCCGGTTCAACCCCGGGACTGCTCAATCGATCGTGCCGTTGCAAGCCTCGTTGCAATTGAGGTTTGTGACGGCACGATCGATTGGCCCGCCTTGCGAGGTTTTTTGCCCGCTTTTGCAAACAGGTCGTCCCGGACGGACGACGCGCGGCCCCGCTTCGCCGCGTCCCGTGGGTCCAGCGGCCCGAAGGCGTGAGGCTACTTCTTCTTTTTCTTCCCGGTCTTGTCGTCCTTGTCCCGATCTTTCGGGGGCGGGGCCTTGAACCGCGACGTCGGCTGCGGTGGGGGCGGGACGGCGGCCGCGCCGGGGGGCGGCCCGATCACGAACCCCAGTGCCTTGAGTTTCGGGGCCAGTCGGTCGGCCTCGGCGATCGCCTCGGCGGAATCGACCCGCGCCACCGAAATCGCCGCGTACCAGAACCGTTCCCGGTCGCGGGCGGTCAGGTCGTCCGGGTCGGCCCCGTACTCGCGGACCAGGTCCTGGTCGAACCGCAGCGCCTTCAGCTCGGCCGCCAGCTCCCGCCACGTCACCCCCATGGACACCGTCGAGCCGTCCGGCCGCGTCACCTTCCGACCGATGGCGACGTGCAGCAGCCCCCGGAAGTTTCCGGCCACGATGTCGGCGTCGCGCACCGCCGACAGCAGCTCTCGGATCCCATCCATTCCGTGACTCCGCCGCAGGGGTTCACAGTCGTCACGTTCCGGCCCCGGTGAGATGATCCGGGCAACCCCCGGGATTACGCCAACCGGTATTGTCCTATGCATTTCGCCCATTTTACCAACCGCCCGAGTTTACCCGAAGGCCGCCGCCCCGTCTCCTTTTTCGACCAGGACCCCCCGCCCGGTAACGGGGAACTACAAACTCTCCGCAAATGCCGCACCCGAGCGCCGTCACAACGGGGACGGTTCCAGCCCCGCACGCAGCAACCGTGCCACCTGACCGGGCTCCTCGGCCGCGGCGATCACCGAACTCACCGCCACGCGCGTGGCGCCGGCGGCCACCACCTGCCCCAGGTTGGTCGGACCGATCCCGCCCAGCGCGAACGCCGGCAGCGCCGTCTCGGCCGCAGCCGCCCGGACGAATTCTAACCCGGGGAAGGCGTCGAACGCCTTCGTCTGCGACGGGAACACGGGGCCGACGCCGAGGTAGTCCGCCCCGTCGAGGACCGCCCGCCGCACCTGCTCGACCGTGTGCGTGCTGACGCCGACGAGCGCGTCGGGGCCGACCACCCGCCGCGCGTCGGCCACGGTCATGTCGTCCTGACCAAGATGAACCCCATCGGCCCCGGCGAGCCGGGCCACGTCGGGCCGGTCGTTCACGACGAACAGCACGCCGGCCTTCTCGGTCCAGCGGCGCACGTCCCGCGACCGCGCGACCAGCTCCCGGTCGCTGAGGTTCTTCTCGCGCAGTTGCACGACGTCGACCCCGCCGGCGGCCGCCTCCGCGATGGTCCAGTCGAGGGCCGCGGTGCACTGCGCGGCGGTCAGTAGCGCGTAGAGCCTCGCCCCCGCGAGCCGCTCGCGGTTCCGCCCGACCGATACGACGGCGCGTTCCAGCGTGTACGCCCGGTACCGCAGCGCCTCCACGTCCCGCCCCAGTTCCGGCCCGAACAACTTGCCGAACTCTTCGAGGCTGCGGAGCGACTCCTGGAGCCGCTTCAGGTTCGCGACCGCCACCTGGGCCGGCGTGGTGCGGTCGTACTCCCCGGCCGCTGTCACGGTCGTCCCCACGTCGGCCTGCGTGTCGCGGGCGGCGAGCAGGACGTGCCGCGGGAGCCGGGCCGCGGCCGCACCCAGGGCGTGCCGCACCTCCTTCACCTGCTCGGTCAGGAACCGGTCGCTCAGGGCGAACCGGCAGTAGTCCTCCAGCACGCGGGCCGCCTCGCGGGCGCGGTTGAAGCACACGTCCACGACACGGGCCGCGGCCGCCTCGTCGCCGGCGTCGGGACCAGTCAGCACCGCGAGCGGGGTGACGGGTTCGGGGGCGGGGAGTGGTGCCGGGGGTGCGAGCGCGTCCGGTGCGGGCTCCGTGCGACCGAGCAGAACCGCCTCAAGTTTCGTGGCGTCGAGGCCGAAACCGGCGGCCGCTCGTTCGAACCCCGGGTCGGCCCGCAGCACCGCGAGGAGGAACCCGTCGGTCAGGAACTCGGGGTCGTACCGGTGGGTGATCGACCAGTCGCGGGCCGCCCCGAAGAGCACCTCGTCGGCGGGGGCGTCCGGCGGGTCCGCGACCGCTTCGAGCCCCGTGCGGACAGCGGCAAGCGGAAGCCCGGCGCGTTCGAGGAGAACGGCCGGGCGGCCCTCGTCGTCTTCTAGAAGGGCGAGGGCGAGGTGGGTGAGCTTCACCGCGGGCGCGGCCCCCCGGGCCGCCCGCGACCGGGCACCGGCGATCGCCCGCTCCACCCCTGGACTCATCTGGTGCATGTGCGTCTGAACGTCGGTGCTGGAACGGCCCGGGCGCCGGTCCGGCCGCTACAGTCGGAACCGCCGGCACCACGCCCCCCGAATTGTACCAGGTTCGGGGGACCGCCCGTCCAGAGCCGCCCGGGGCCGCGCCGATGGTTCACTTAACTACGGACTCGCCTGCGATGCGCGACTTGTGTGAGGGGACCCGGCCGATGCCACGACTTGTCACTCGACTGGCCTTCGCGGTGCTGCTCGGCGGCTCGATGCTCCACCTCCGGAGCGTCGAAGCGGCCGGGGAGCCGCCCGCCGTCCTGCCGGCCCTCGCGGTCTCGCCCACGGTCCCGGCCCCGCTGCCGCCGACGACCCACCACGTCCGGTTCCAGCACCTCGTGCCGCCGCTCGAGGCCCGGGCCGACGTGGACAAGGAGAAGCCCCTCGCCCCGGCCGAGACCGGCCCGGCGCTGGCGCTGGGGGAGTGCGTCGCCGTCGCTCTCGAGCGCCAGCCGTCGCTGAAGGCGGTCCAGGCGAGCATGGCCGCGACCCAGGCCGGGTACAAGGCGCTGCTCAAGTTCGGGACCACGGCGACGATCCTGAACCCCGACCTCGACATCCGCAAGCAGCAGGCCCAGCGCGGCCTGAACGCCTCGGCCGCCGAGTTCCAGAAGGCCCACAACGAGATCGTGCAGGACGTCACCCGGTTGTACTACACCGCCGTGTACGCCAAGCAGGCCGAGGGGGTCGCCCGCGACCTCGGCGACCAACTCGACCAGCTCATCGAACTCGCCAAGGCCCTCCTCAAGGAGGAGTCGGACCCCAAGAAACTTGACGGCCTGAACCGCGGGAAGATCCTGACGATGGAGATCGGGGTGCGGGAGGTGCGGCAGAAGCAGGCCGAGGCCCGGATCGGCCGGCAGCAGGCAATGGCCGCCCTCCGGCAGGTGATGGCCGTGGACCAGGCGACGTTCCCGTTCACCCTCAAGGACGACGAGCTCCCGCTGATGGCGCAGAAGGTGCCGATCACCAAAGACCTGGTCGTTGAGCAGGCGCTGTGCCGGCGGCCCGAACTGGCCCTCGCCTCGGCTGGGGTTGATGCGTTCCGCCTGGAAGTGTATGCCCAGGGCAAGGTCCCGTTCAAGCGGAAGGTCCCGACCTTCGCCTCGGGGGCCGACATTCACGCCAAGGACATCCCCCAGGCCGTGCGCACCCTGAAGGAGTACCGCCCGGGCGGCGTCGCCCTCGAACTCCCGCCCCAGCTCGTCGGCAGCAAGTTCGACCGCGTCTGCCGCGCGATGGCGTTCAGCCAGCGGGCCGAGGCGATGTTCGAGAACGCCCAGAGTCTGATCAAGCTGGAGGCCGAGAACGGGTACCTCGAGTTCGAGCTGACGACCGAGAAGCTCGTGCTCCAGAAGGAGAAACTCGACCTCGCCCGCGACATTCAGAAGAGCGCCCGCGAGAACCAGCAGAACATCAAGGACAAGTCGGTGGTCGTTCAGGCCGAGGTGCTCGCGACCCAGACCCAGGCCGCGTACCTGGACGCCGTGCTGCAGCACCTGCTCGCCCTGTCCGCCCTCGAGCGGATCACGGCCGGCGGGATCCAGCCGGCCTTCCCGGGCCGCTAACGAACAACACGCCCCTTTCGTAGTACAGGGGCCGGAAACACGCCCGGCCCCCCAGCGGGGCCGGGTGCGGACGGGGTCGGTGTGCGTCGGTCCAGTCGCGGGGTTCTCTACCAAAGGGGTGTGTCGTGATTCGCGCGTTCCGGGTGTACGTCGGGGTGGGCTTACTGTTGGCGGCGGCCCAGTCCGCGGGGGCCGCCGATCCGGCCGCCGACGCCAAGCCGGCCGAGCTGAGGATCGGGCTCCTGAAGCCCATGTTCAAGGACGTGCCGTCGGCGATGGTCAACGCCGCCGCCCGCCCGCTCCAGTCGATGATCGTCGACAAGTCCGGGATGAAGGGCTCGGTCGAGGTGGTCGAGGACTACAAGGCCCTCGCCGAGAAGCTCTCGACCGGCAAGCTCGACATCGGCGTGTTCCACGGGTTCGAGTACGCCTGGGTCAAGGACACCCCCGGCCTCATCCCCCTCGTCGCGACCGTGCCCACCTGCGGCAAGGTCCAGGCGTGCCTCGTGGTGAGCGTGGACTCGACGTTCACCGACGTCAAGGACCTCAAGGGCGCGTGCGTCGTGCTCCCGACCTCGTCGAAGGCCCACTGCCACATGTACCTGGAGCGGCTCCGCGAGCGGCTGCCGGCCGGCGACTGCTGCCCGGCCAAGAACCGCGGGCTCACCCCGGAGGCGGCCCTCGGCGAGGTCGCCAACGGCGAGGCCGACGCGGCCCTCGTGGACGTCTCGTCGCTGATCGCGCTGGAGCGGGCGCTCCCCGGGTGCTACAAGAAGCTCCGCGTCCTGGCCCAGTCCGAGCAGCTCCCGCCGGCGGTCGTCGTGTACCGTAAGGACTCGTTCGACGCGGCCACGGTGACGCGGATCCGCAACGGGCTGCTCGACTGCTCGAACACCGGCCCGGGCCGCCTGTTCTCGATGTTCTGGCAGTTGAAGGGGTTCGAGGACGTCACCGCGTCGTATCATACCCTGGTGGCGACGGCCGCGAAGGCGTACCCGGCCCCGGGCGGCCCGGTGCCCCCCGCGGCCCCGTCGGCCCCGAACCCGCTGCCGAACAAGTGAGTTCCACCGCCCACGCGTGACCGACCCACCCCACAACCCCCGCCCGCGCGGGGGTTGTGCCGTACCGCGGGGCCGCAAACCGACCTTCTGCGCCGCGCCCGAACCTGCTATCTTTCTGTTCACCCGTTCAGTAGTCGAGAGTTTTAAGGGGAAGAGACTCCCATGGCCGAGACGATCGAGGCGGTGCCGATCGCCACCGAGGTGCGCAGGCGGTTCCTCGACTACGCGATGTCCGTGGTCACCGGCCGCGCGCTGCCCGACATCCGCGACGGGCTCAAGCCGGTGCAGCGCCGCATCCTGTACGCGATGTACCACGACCTGCACCTGACGTTCGACAAGAAGACGCTCAAGTGCGCCAAGATCGTCGGCGACGTGATGGGGAACTACCACCCGCACGGCAACGTCGCGCTCTACGAGGCGCTCGTGCGGCTGTCGCAGCCGTGGGTCATGCGGGTGCCGCTGGTCCACGGGCAGGGGAACTTCGGGTCCGTCGACGGCGACCCCCCCGCCGCCGACCGGTACACCGAGGCCAAGCTCACCAAGGCCGCCGAGTACCTGCTCAACGAACTCGACCAGGAGACCGTCGAGACCCGGGCCAACTACGACTCGACCCGGCACGAGGCGGTGGTCCTCCCGGCGCAGTTTCCGCACCTGCTCGTCAACGGCACGTCCGGCATCGCCGTCGGCATGGCGACCAACATCCCCCCGCACAACTTCGCCGAGGTGGTGAAGGCGTGCATCGTGCTCATCGAGAACCCGGACGCGACCGTCGCGGTTCTGATGGAGAAGGTGAAGGGGCCGGACTTCCCGCTCGGCGGCAAGATCGTCACCGACCGCGGCACGCTCCGCCGCATCTACGAGGAGGGGACCGGCACCATCAAGGTGCAGGCCGAGTGGAAGGAGGAGAAGCTCGAGAAGGGCCGCACCCAGGTCGTCATCACCTCCATCCCGTACGGCATCGACAAGGACAAGCTGGAGAAGACGGTCGCGACCATCATCGAGGACCGGAAGCTCCCGCAGCTCACCGGGCAGTCGAACGAGTCGAACGAGAAGGACGGGCTGCGGCTGGTGCTGGAGGTGAAGCCCGGGACCGACCCGAACCTCGTGATGGCGTACCTCTACAAGCACACCGACCTCCAGAGCACGTTCTCCTATAACCTGACGGCGCTGGTGCCGGGGCCGGGCGGCAAGATCCTGGTGCCGCGGGACGGGCTGAACCTCAAGGAGATGCTCCGGCACTTCCTCGACTTCCGCCTCGCCACGGTGCGGCGGCGGTTCGAGTACCAGTTGCGGCAGTTGAAGAAGCGGATCCACATCCTCGAAGGGTTCGCGGTCATCTTCAACGCGCTCGACCGCGCGATCAAGATCATCCGCGAGAGCACCGGCAAGCCGGACGCGGCCGAGAAGCTGAGGGCGACCTTCAAGCTCGACGACGAGCAGGTCGGCGCGATCCTCGACTCGCAGCTGTACAAGATCGCGCAGATGGAAATCAAGAAGATCATGGACGAGCTGGCGGAGAAGAAGAAGGAGGCCGAGCGGATCGAGGCGCTCCTCGCGTCCGAGAAGAAGTTGTGGGGCGTCATCAAGGGCGAGCTCGAGGCGCTGGCCGAGAAGTTCCCCGAGCGCCGCAAGACGCGGATGGCGTCGGACGAGGACGTGCTGACGTTCAGCGAGGAGGCGTACATCGTCCGCGAGAACACCAACGTCGTGCTGACGCGCGACGGGTGGCTCAAGCGCGTCGGCCGGCTCGCGGCGGTGGAGTCGACCCGGGTCCGCGAGGGCGACGAGGTCGTCGCGGTGATCCCCGGGAGCACCCTCGACCACGTCGTGTTCTTCGCCGACGACGGCACCGCCTATACGATGCGGATGAACGAGGTGCCGGCGACCGCGGGGTACGGCGAGCCGATCACGAAGTTCTTCCGGCTCGCGGACCAGGTGAAGGTGATCGGCGCGGCGACCACCGACCCGCGGTTCACGCCGGCCGACCTACCCGCGAAGGGCGACACCCCCGCGGGGCCGTACATCCTCGTCGCGACGAGCGCCGGGAACGTGCTGCGGTTGCCGCTGGCCGGGTTCCGGTCCGAGTCCACGAAGGCCGGCCGCCGGTACGCGAAGCTCGACGGGGGCGACAAGGTCGTGCTCGCGCGGCTCGTCGCCGACGAGACCGGCGTGATGCTCGCGGCCCGCAGCGGGCACCTGATCCACTTCCCGATCGAGGAGGTGAGCGTGCTGGCCGGGGTCGGCCGCGGCGTGGCCGGCATCAAGCTGGACGAGGGCGAGGACTGCATCGGCGGCGTCCTGGTCGGGGGCCGGTTCGACAAGATCGTGCTGGAGACCGAGAAGGGGAAGAACCAGGACTTCGGCCCCGGGGCGATCAAGTCGCAGAAGCGCGGCGGCACCGGCTCGAAGCCCGGTGAGCGCACGCGGTTCACGCGCGTCGTCCCCCCGGCCATCGAGCTTGTGAACTGGGACGAGGTCGAGGGCAAGGCGAAGCCGAAGAGCGACGAGTGAGCGAGCAATGATATCCGAAGCCCCGACCGCAGCGGAATTGCAGGAACACCCGGTCGTGCAAGCAGCGTTCGCGACCGCTTGGGCAGACTCGCTCGTCGATCAACCCGGAATGCGGCACGAGGAGGGCGGGTTCATCTACGCGAACCTCGGTGGTGAGGTGACCGTGAGACGCGCGTCACCGGGTGGGTGCCTCTTCCTTGACCTGAGCGCACCACCGGATGTTGCGGGCTACTTTCTCGTTGCAACGTACCACACCCACCCGATCCCGACCGCAGACGGTGGTGAACCGGAACCAAGCGCGGACGATTGGAAGTGGGCGGATGACTCGGGCGTGCCCTGGTTCGTCGTGACGGAGATCGGGGTCTTCGTCGCCGGTCCGAACCGCCGCGTCGGTGGATTCGGCGGCCCCGGTGGGTACCCGCAGTGAGGAGTCGCAGCGTGGAAACCTTGGAAGCACCCGCAACTACCCCACGGGTATCGAGCCACCAAGCCCTTGCGATTGCGGAGGCCGACGCACTCGCGACGTACCGTGATCTGAGCCCGTACCGGATCGAGATCTGGCTCGACGGCGACGGCTGGCACGTCGAGTACCGCATCAAGAAGCCCCGGGTCGCCGGCGGCGGCCCGTACTATGTGATCGACGCGAGCACCGGGTCCGTTCTCTCGAAGAAGTATTTCCAGTAACCGTCCTCCCGACGGACAGGGCCACGAGCCAGGGTTTGACGACATGAGCGCTGCACCCGCACTGAAAGTGGCCGCGTACCGCACCGAGGACATCCAGGTGCTGGAGGGGCTGGAGCCCGTCCGGAAGCGGCCCGCCATGTACATCGGCGGCGTCGACGCCAAGGGGTTGCACCACCTCGCGTGGGAGATCCTCGACAACGCCGTCGACGAGTACATCAACGGGTTCGCCGACCACGTCACCGTCACGCTGCACAAGTCCGGCACGGCGCTCACCATCGTCGACAACGGCCGCGGCATCCCGGTCGACATCCACCCCAAGCACAAGAAGAGCGGCCTCGAACTGGTGCTCACCGTGCTCCACGCGGGCGGCAAGTTCGGGGAGACGGACAGCGGGTACATGCACTCGGGCGGGCTGCACGGGGTCGGCGCGTCGGTCGTGAACGCGCTCTCGAAGAAGCTCGTCGCGACGATCCGCCGCGACGGGTTCGAGTACCAGCAGAGTTACGCGAAGGGCACCCCGCTCGGGAAGATCGAGAGGCTCGGCCCGTTCCGCGGCCACGGCACCGGCATCTACTTCGAGCCCGACGACAGCATCTTCAAGGTCGTGAAGTTCGACGGCGACACGCTCAGGGCCCGCCTGGAGGACATGTCGTTCATCCACAGCGGGCTGCACATCACCTTCAAGAACGAGGTGTCGGGCGAGACGGTCGAACTCGCGAACCCCGGCGGGCTCCCGGCGTTCCTCGCGAAGCTGGTGACCGACGCGCAGAAGCCGAGCGTGACCGAGGCCGCGTTCTCGGCCGCCCGCGACGGGGCCGGGAAGGTCGAGGTCGCGCTCCAGTGGACCGAGTCGACCGAGGAGACGTACCGGTCCTACGTCAACGGCATCCGCACCCCCAACGGCGGCACGCACGAGAACGGCCTGAAGAGCGCGCTCCGCAAGGCCGTGAACAGCTACATCGAGACGCACGACATCAAGGTGAAGGGGCTGAAGATCACCGCCGAGGACATCCGCGAGGGGGTCGTCGGGGTGCTGTCGGTGTTCGTCCGCGAGCCGCAGTTCGAGGGGCAGACCAAGCAGCGGCTGAACAACCCCGAGATGGAAGCCACGGTCGACAACTTCGTGCGGCCGGCGCTCGAGGCGTGGCTCAACAACAACAAGACCGCCGCCGACGCGATCGTCGGCCGCATCGTGCTCGCGGCCCGCGCCCGCGAGGCGAGCCGCGCCGCCGTCACCGAGGTGAAGCGCAAGGCCCCGGGCAGCAAGCGGCTCAGCCTCCCCGGCAAACTCGCGGACTGCAAGTCCACGAACTGGGAAGAGACGGAGCTGTTCATCGTCGAGGGCGACTCGGCCGGCGGGTCCGCCAAGCAGGGGCGGAACAACGTCACGCAGGCCGTGCTGCCGCTGCGGGGCAAGATCCTCAACTGCGAGGACCAGTCCACGGCCAAGGCGCTGGCGAACGCGGAGATCGCCGACCTCGTCACCGCGATCGGCACCGGGGCCGGCGACAAGTTCCACTACGACGGGCTGCGGTACGGCAAGATCATCCTCCTCATGGACGCCGACTCCGACGGGTGCCACATCAGCACGCTGCTGCTCGACTTCTTCTTCCGGCACATGCACGACCTGGTGAAGAAGGGGCACGTGTACCTCGCGCAGCCGCCGCTGTTCCGCATCAACGTCGGCAAGGAGACGCTGTGGGCGCGGGACGACGCGCACAAGGCCGAGATCAAGGCCGGGCTGAAGGCGAACGCGAAGATCGAGGAGACGCGGTTCAAGGGGCTGGGCGAAATGGACGCGCGGGACCTGGCCCGCACGACCCTCGACCCGAAGTTCCGCACGCTGCTGAAGGTGGACGTGGACAGCCCGATGGACGCGGACCAGGCGTTCCAGGAGCTGCTCGGCAAGGAGGCGGAGCACCGGTACAACTTCATCATGGAGCGGGCCGAGCAGGCCGACGCCGCGAGCCTCGACGTGTAGCGCCCGGCGCGCCTACCCCAGCGCGGCGCGGACGCGGCCGAGGAGCCACGGGAGCAGTGTGCCTTCCCCGAAGCGCTTCACGGCCTTCGCCCCGAGAACGGCCGCGTGCCGCGGGAGCCACCGGAGCCGCTCGGCCCCGCGGACGTTCCGCCAGAACACCCGCTCCTCGTTGCACGACTGCTGCTCGAGGGTGCGCCGCGACGGCCGAGCCCCGTAGCTGCTCGACACCCGGTGCCACACTACCGATGCCGGGTCGTACGCCACCTCGCCGCCGAGCCGCCGCAACCGGAACGACAGGTCCACGTCCTCGAAGTACGCTTTGAAGTGATCGGGGAACCCACCGGCCCGCACGAGCGCGTCGCGGCGGTAGAACGCGGCCGCGGCACTCGCGCCCCACACTAACCCGGGGGTCAGGAGTCGGGGGGCGGGGGTGCGCGAGCCCGCGTCCGCCCCGGCCCCCGGGTAACCCCCCCCCAACCCCGCCACCAAAAAAAACCCCCACACCCCCCCGTACAACGGGC
>NZ_JBHYGG010000145.1:0-7711 GCF_051859125.1 Gemmata sp. | reverse complement strand
GGACGTGAGTCCCCCGGTAGAACCGCGATTCTCATCCACCGGGGGACTCACGTCCCCCGCTCGCCAAAATCCACAGGCCCCCCGTTCGCCCGAGGCCCGATCGGCCACCCGCGGCCGCTTCGTGTAAGATGAACACGAGTACCGCAGAGGGCTACGGACATGATCGAGCGGAAGTACCTGTTCGACGGCGTGATCGAGTTGAACCTCCAGGCCGCCCGGTCGTTCGGCGTCAACATCTACCTGATCGACGGCGGCACCGAGTGGGCGCTGATCGACGTCGGCCAGGAGGACACGCTCGAAGAGGTCATCGAGCTGGTCCGCGAACTCGACTTCCCGCTGTCGAAGTGCAAGCTGCTGATCGCCACGCACGCCGACGCGGACCACGTCCAGGGGCTCGCCAAGGCCCGCACCCGCCTGAAGGCGAAGACCGCCGCGCACCCCCGGGCGGCCGCCGTGCTGGAGGCCGGCGACGCCGTCGAGACCTACGCCAGCATCCCGGCGCAGGACTTCCACATCGAGGGCGGCATGCCCCCGTGCAAGATCGACGTGAAGATCGACGAGGGGACCGACATCAAGGTCGGCAAGCGGAAGCTCCGGGTGTGGTCCACCCCGGGCCACACCCCGGGCCAGCTCAGCTTCCGGCTCGACAACCTGCTGTTCAGCGGCGACAACATCTACCGCGACGGGTGCGTGGGCGCGATCGACGCGCACCACGGGTCGAACATCCCGGACTACATCAAGTCGCTCACCCGCATCCGAGACGACGACGCCGAGTTCCTACTCCCGAGCCACGGCCCGGTGTTCCGCCGCGACCCGAAGATGCTCCAGGCGACCATCGACCGGATCACGAAGTACCAGTACATGGCCGACTTCGGGACGTGCGCCGTCGCGTGGCCGCTCCAGGACGCCCACGAGAAGGACATCGCCGCGGGGAAGATGCCGTCGCTGTGAGTGTTTCGTGTTGGAGAGTGTTGGGAGTTTTCCGTGTGTTGAGTGCTGGGCCGCTCGACTCCACGTTGGCCGCACGAACACCCCCACCGCTCTTCAACACAAGACGCTCACAACACTCTCCAACACGAAACACTCACAACACTCTCCACTACCATGAAAATGGGCCTCGTCGGGTACTCCGGGACGGGCAAGAGCACCGTGTTCCAGTGGCTCACCGGCGAGACGCCGGACCCGTCGAAGGTGCAGCAGGGGCAGACGGCGATGGCCGACGTGCCCGACGACCGGCTCGCGCAGATCGCCGGCGTCCTCAAGCCGAAGAAGACCACGTTCACCAAGGTGTCGGTCCTCGACACGCCGGGGCTGACGCCCGGCGACCAGAAGGACAACGCCCGCCGGCTCGGGATCATCCGCGAGGCGAACGGCATGGTCGTCGTCCTCGACGGGTTCACCCGCACCGACTTCGCAACCCAGCTCGTCAAGTTCCGCGAGGAGTGCCTCTACGCCGACATGGAGATCGTCGGCAACCGCGTCTCGAAGCTCGAAACCACGCTCAAGAAGAAGGCGCGGCCGGCCAAGGAGGTCGAGGCCGACGAGGCCGAGATGGCGCTGATGCGGCGGATCAACGCGGGGCTCGAGGCCGGCACCCCCGCGTCGGGCCTGGGGCTGAGCCCGGACGAGGAGAAGTCGGTCCGGAGCTTCACGCTGCTGACGCTCAAGCCCGAGATCGTGTTCGTGAACCGCGGGGACTCGGGGTTCAACGACCCGCTCCCGGCCGACCTGCTGGCCCTCGCCCCGAACGCGGTCCAGGCCCCCGTGAAGCTCGAACTGGAGCTGGCGGCGCTCGGGGCCGAGGACCGGGCCGCGTTCATGGCCGACCTGGGGGTCGCCGAGTTCAAGCGGGCCGCGACGATCCGCGCGATGTTCTACGGCGTCGGGCGGAACGTGTTCTTCACCGTGGGCACCGACGAGTGCCGGACCTGGTCGATCCCCGCGGGGTGCGAGGCGGTCGAGGCCGCCGGGTGCATCCACACCGACCTGAGCGAGAAGTTCGTGCGGGCCAACGTCATCGGCTTCGCCGACTTCGTCGCGTGCGGGTACTCCGAGAAGGAGGCCAAGGCCAAGGGGCTGCACCGCACCGAGGGGAAGACCTACATCGTCAAGGACGCCGACATCATGGACATCCTCAAGAGCAGTTGACACCGCGCGGCCCGACCAGGGTGTGCCCCGGGGTTCCGGAATCGTGCGACCTCCGGACGCTCCAGGCCCGATCGGCCTCACCGCAAGAGTTGCGGGGTGAGAGACATGCGTCCCGAGGGCTCAATTCGCTGATCGGTATGACGCTCTTTATTCCGGACGAATGGGATGATTCCGGACTTCATAATGGTTCCGGACGTGGGGTGGGGGAGTCGCCCGGAACCATTCTCCTCACCACCACGCCGACGGAATACGCCGCATCCTCATCAGCCCGGAATCCCGCGGCACACCCGCCCGACCAGAAGGCGGAGCCGGCCGCTTGCGGGCGGCCCGCGGTCCGAGTACACTTCAACCAGCGTCGCAAGACGTCCCGCCAGAACATCCCTCCCGCCGGCCCGCCGCACATGCACAAGTCCCCCCTGAGCCCGTTCTGGGTCGCCGCGCTCGTCGCCGTGCTCGGGTCGAACTCCGCGCCGGCCGCGATCACCTGCTCGGCCGCGAAGGTCGAACTCCCGGACGCCTTCGCCGGGCAGCAGTTGCTCGTCTCCGACGGCACCCGCGACGTGACCCGCGAGGCGACCTACGCCAGCAGCAACCCGGCGGTCGCGAAGGTGGACGCCAAGGGGTACGTCTGGGCGGCCGGCGACGGGTCCGCGAAGATCAGCATCACGCGCGGCGGCGACGCGCTCGAAGTGCCGGTGGCGGTGAAGTTCGGCACCGGCCGCCGCGTCGACTTCCGCACCGAGGTGATGCCGCTGCTCAGCAAGCACGGGTGCAACGCCGGCGGGTGCCACGGCAAGGCGTCCGGGCAGAACGGGTTCAAGCTCTCGCTGTTCGGGTTCGACACCGACTTCGACTACGCCGCGATCACCCGCGAGGCCCGCGGCCGCCGGCTGTTCCCGGCCAACCCGGACCAGTCGCTGTTCCTCCAGAAGGGGGCCGGCACGGTCCCCCACGGCGGCGGCAAGCGGCTCCCGCCCGACAGCACCGACTACCTCGTCATCAAGCAGTGGATGATCGCCGGCACCCCGGCATCGGCCCCCGAGGTGCCGAAGGTCGTGAAGCTCCGCGTGACGCCGACCGACTTCGTGCTGCAACCGAAGCAGCGCCAACAACTCGCGGTGGTCGCGGAGTATTCCGACGGCTCGACCCGCGACGTGACCCGGCAGTCCGAGTTCTTCAGCAACCTCGACCCGGTCGCGGGCGTGGACGCCGACGGGCTGGTGAAGGCGGGCGAGGAGCGCGGCGAGGCGGCGGTGATGGCCCGGCACATGGGGTACGTCGCCGTGTTCAAGGCGATCGTCCCGCACGGCCCGGCGCTGGCGGCGATCCCCGAGTTCGTGCCGATCAACAAGGTCGATGAACTCGCGCTCGCGAAGTGGAAGAAGCTCGGCCTGAAGCCGAGCCCGACGTGCGACGACGCGACGTTCGTTCGCCGCGTCACGGTCGACCTGTGCGGCCGGCTGCCGACTCCCGCTGAAGCGAAGGCGTTTCTCGACGACAAGGCCGCCGACAAGCGCGTGAAGCTGATCGACAAGCTCCTCGACTCGCCCGACTACCCGGCGTTCTTCGCGCTGAAGTGGGGCGCGATCCTCCGGAACTCGAACCTGGCCGGGGCCGATCAAGCCGCGGTCGCGTTCCACCGCTGGATCAAGGACTCGGTCGCCCGCAACCGGCCGTACGACGAGTTCGTTCGCGGCATCGTGGCGGCCGCCGGCGAGTGGCAGGACGCGCCGGCCGTGAACTGGCTGTGGCAGAACCGCGACGACCAGTTGCACCAGGTGACGGCCGACGTCGCGCAGATCTTCCTCGGCACGCGGCTCCAGTGCGCCAAGTGCCACCACCACCCCTACGAGCGCTGGGGGCAGGCCGACTACTACGGCTTCGCCGGGTTCTTCACCCGCCTCGGCCGCAAGAACTTCGGTCAGCCGCCGCCGTACTACGCCTCGGCCACGCCGACGACCGGCGAGAAGGACCCCACCACCGGCAAGACGCCCGAGCCGAAGTTCCTCGACGGCCCGCGCGGGAAGTTTTCGCCCGACGAGGACCCCCGCCACGGCCTCGTCGACTGGATGGTGAAGCCCGAGAACCCGTTCTTCTCGCAGTCGCTGGCGAACCGCATGTGGGGCCACTTCCTGGGTCGCGGGCTGGTGAACGAGGTGGACGACCTGCGCGAGACGAACCCGCCGTCGAACCCCGAACTGCTCGACTGGCTCGCGAAGGACTTCGTGGCGCACAAGTTCGACGTGAAGCACACGATCCGCACGATCGCCAACAGCCGCGTGTACCAACTGAGCGCCGAGCCGACCGACGGCAACCGGCACGACCGGCAGAACTTCGCCCGCTACTACGCCCGCCGCATGCCGGCCGAGGTGTTCCTCGACGCGGTGAACGCGACCTGCGGCACCAAGGGCGGGTTCCAGGGCGTGAGCGCCAACGCCCGCGCCATCGACCTGCCGCACGAGGGGTTCGGGTCGTACTTCCTCGACACGTTCGACCGGCCGAAGCGGGTGACGGTGTGCGAGTGCGAGCGAAGCACCGGCGCGACGCTCGGGCAGGTGCTGCTGCTGGCGAACTCCGAGGAGATCGAGGGGAAGATCGCCGACGGCAACGGCCGCATCGCGAAGCTGTTCAAGGACAAGAAGCCCGCGACCGAGGTCATCGAGGACCTCTACCTGACGGCCCTGAGCCGCCGCCCCACCGCCGCCGAGCAGAAGCGGCTGACCGAGTACATCGACAACGCGAAGGACAAGCAACGCGCCGCCGAGGACGTCCTCTGGGCCGTCCTTAACACCCGCGAGTTCATGTTCAACCACTGACCCAGGGGCGGAAGTCTGGACCCGTAGAATTGCTTGCGGAACTGGCACCGGCTTGAGGAACGGTCATGAGCGAAGCGACGATCGAATCCCTGGAGAAGCGGATCGAGGCGCTCGAACAGAAGTTTGCCGAACGCGACGCACCCAAGAAGGACTGGCGGCGGAGCGTCGGCATGTTCGACGGCAGCGAGGTCATGAAGCAGATCGATGACGAAGTGGCCGCGATGCGGGAAGCGGAGCGCCGGGCGGTTCGCGAGGGACGCTCGGAATGATCCAGCTCGACAGCGATCACCTGACGGCTCTCAAGTACACGACCGGCGAGCGATCTCTGCGGTTGCGCGCCAGACTCGGTGCCGTTGTTGATGAGGTCGTCGGCACGACGGTGGTCAACGTCGAGGAGCAGATGCGCGGATGGATGGCGGTACTCGCGAAGGAACGGCAACCCCGCCGTCAAATCGCGGCGTACCACGAACTGGCCCGACTGTTCGACTTTCTCCACCCGTACCACATCGCCCTCCTCACGGAGGCGGCAGTGGACCTCCTGGACCAGTACGGCGGCATCCAGATCTCAAAATCCGACCGGAAGATTGCGGCGATCGCGATCGCCAACGATGCACTGCTGCTGACCGCAAACAGACAAGATTACGAGCAGATTCCCGGACTCCGCTTCGAAAACTGGATGGACTAACCCATGCTCGAATTCGCCACCAGCCGCCGTTCGTTCCTCCGCGTCGGGGCGCTGGGCCTCGGCGGGCTGACGCTCCCGGGGTTGCTCGCGGCCCGCGCCAGGGCGGGGCAGTCGCCGACCAGCAACGAGAAGTCGGTCATCCTCATCTGGCAGGCCGGCGGGCCGTCGCACATCGACATGTACGACCTGAAGCCGAACGCGCCGGCCGAGATCCGCGGCGAGTTCAAGCCGATCAGCACCAACGTGCCCGGCATCCAGATCGGCGAACTGTTGCCGCTTCAGGCCAAAATGTTCGACAAGCTCTCGGTCGTGCGGTCGGCGTACCACACGAACGCGGGCCACGGCATGGGCTCGCAGTGGATGCAGACCGGGTACCACGCCACCATCGAGGTGAACGACAACATCTACCCGAGCACCGGGTCGGTCGTCGCGAAGCTCAAGGGCGCGAACGACCCGGGCCTGCCGGCCTACGTGAACCTCCCGCGGAAGGTGCCGTTCGGCAGCGCCGCGTACCTCGGCGCGTCGTACAACCCGTTCACCCCGGACGCCACCCCGAACGACGCGGGCTTCCAGGTGCGGAACCTGCGGCTGCCGGGCCGGGTCAGCGCCGAGCGCCTGGAGAACCGCAAGAAGCTCGTCGCCGACATCGACACGCTCCGCCGCGACGTGGACGCCAAGGGCGACATCAGCGGGCTCGACACGTTCTACCGCGACGCGATGGAGATGGTGACGAACACGAAGGCGCAGCAGGCGTTCGACGTGAACAAGGAGGCCGCCAAGCTCCGCGACAAGTACGGCCGCAACGACCTCGGCCAGAGCTGCCTGCTGGCGCGACGGCTCGTCGAGGCGGGCGTCACGTTCGTGTCGATCCAGGCCGGCGGCGGGTGGGACACGCACGCGAACAACTTCACCGAGCTGAAGAAGAAGCTGCTCCCGCAGTTCGACGCGGGCGTGTCGGCGCTCGTGGAAGACCTGTGCGACCGCGGCTTGCAGGACGACGTGCTGGTGATGGCGATGGGAGAGTTCGGCCGCACGCCGAAGATCAACAAGGACGCGGGCCGCGACCACTGGCCGGGCGCGATGAGCGTGCTGTACGCGGGCGGCGGGCTGAAGATGGGCCAGGCGATCGGCACCACCGACTCGACCGCCGCGTACCCGACCTCGAAGGCGTACACCCCGGGGTGCGTGCTGAGCACGATGTACCACGTCCTCGGGATCGACCACCGCCACGTGTTCTACGACGACGGCAAGCGCCCGATGCCCGTCCTCGCCGAGGGCGACCCGATCCGCGAACTCGTGGGTTGAGGCGGACCATGGGGTCGTTCGCATTGCCTCCGGACCAGGGGTTTGTGCCGCAGAGCCGGCACCGCACCCCTGGCTACCTTCGGTCGCCCCTCCGGGGCTGAGTTCACGGGAACGCCCCCTGGCGATCTGGTTCTTGCAGTCGCGGAGCGACGACCGACGGTAGCCAGGGGTGCGGCGAGTGCAGCGAGCAAACCCCTGGACCGGGGGCGAATGAGGAGCACAGCCCCGGAGGGGCGACCGAACACCCGAGGTGTCCCGTGCCGCAGACGTACACCTGCCTGCACTACCACCTCGTGTTCAGCACCAAGCACCGGCTCCCGACCATCACCCCGGAACTACAACCGCGATTATGGGAGTACCTCGGGGGCGGCGTCCGCGGTCTGGGCGGCATCCCGCTGCAGATCGGCGGCGTCGAGGACCACGTTCACCTGCTCGTCACGCTGCGGCAGGAGCCGGCGCTGAAGGACGTGGTGCGTGACCTCAAGGCGGGTTCCTCGGGGTGGGTTCACGACACGTTCCCCGACGCTCGCGACTTCTGGTGGCAGTCGGGGTACGGTGCGTTCACCGTGAGCCACTCGAAAACCGGGCGGGTGAGGGCGTACATCGAGAGACAGGCCGCGCACCACAAGAAGATGTCGTTCCAGGACGAGTTGCGGGGGCTGCTCCGGAAGCACGGGATCGACTTCGACGAGACGTACCTTTGGGACTGATCCCGGATCTGTGGGATTCGTATTGGTCCGAGCCCGAGCGCCGAGCG
>NZ_JBHYGG010000144.1:0-7723 GCF_051859125.1 Gemmata sp. | reverse complement strand
CCCTCACCCGCCGCGAAGCGCGGCGACCTCTCCCCCCGGACGGGGGGCGAGGTGGAGGCGGTTGGTCCGGTGGCACTGGCCTCCGGCCCGTGCAGGAGAACATCCGGCCTTCACTCCGCGCTCCGCACCCCGCGTTCCGCACTCCCGGGCTCGGGGTCAGGGGTACTCGCACGCGGTGAGGACGGCGGCCACGGTGCCGCCGACCGGCCAGCGGTCGCCGGGCGATCGGCCGGTCGCGAGGACCTCGCGCAGCGGGTCGAGGAACGCGGCCTCGTACGGCCGGTCCCCGCGGCGCAGGCCCGCGTCGGCGACGGCGACCACCTCGCGGCACCAGTCGGCGAGCGGCCGGCCGCGGTGGTCGGCCCGGAGTCCGTCCCGGGCGGCCGCGGCGGACAGCGCCCGGAGCTCCGCGGGCGGGAACTCGGCGGCGAGTGCGACGGCCGCGTCGAGCGCGTCGGCGTCGTACAGCAGCCCCTTCCACACGGCGGGCACCGCGAGGGCCAGCGGGGTCGGGTTCGCGTCGGCCCCGCGGACCTCGATGAACCGCTTCATCCGGGCCTCGGTGAACACCGTCGAGATGTGAACGTCCCACTCGTGCAGGGTCGGGTAGTGCCCGTGGAGCCCGCGGCTCATCCACTCGCGGAACGTGATCCCCGGGGCCGGGCGGAACGTCCCGCCGATCTCGGTGAACAGCAGCGGCACGTCGAGGACGAACCCGGCCCAGCGGTCGAACGTCACGTCCCCGGCGAGCAACTCGGCGAGGAACCCGGAGCGGTCCGGGTCCATCCCCTGCCAGACGCGGCCGCGGAACGAGGCGAGCCCGGTCGCGCGGCCGGCGTGGAGCGGGCCGTTGGCGAACGCGGCGTTCACGACCGGGCTGAGGCACAGCGCGACCGCGAACTTGCGGCCCGCGTCGGCCTCGTCGGCGTAGTCGAACGTGACCTGCGTGCTGGCCGTGGCCTTCATCATGTGCAGGCCGTACTCGCACCGGGTCGGCAGGTACTCGGCCATGAGCCGGTGCCGGGGCCGCGGGTTGAGCGGGATCTCCTCGACCCGGCTGAACGGGGTCACCCCGGCGGCGCACCACGCGACCGCGGCCGGGTCGCACACGGCCCGCAGCTCGGCGAGGTGAAGGTCGAGTTCGGCCTTCAGCTCGCAAATGTCGGTGGCCGGGGCGGTGGACAGTTCGACCTGCCCGCCCGGCTCGATGGAAATGGTGGACCCGCCCCGGGTGAGCGTGGTGACCCGGCCGCCCTCGCCGTGCGGCTCCCAGTCGAACCGCTCGGCGAGGTGACAAAGTCGGCTCTCGATCCCGTCGTCGAACCCGAGCTGCAGGCCGGTGCCGCGGTCGAGGGCGAACTTCTCGAACTCGGCCCCGACGCGCCACCGCTCGGGCGGCTTGCACCCGGCCGCGAAGTAGGCGACGAGATCGGCTTCGGAAACGGGCGAATCGTCGGTCGCGGGCCGGTGCAGGTGCGTGCTCATCAGGAACCCGGGGGGTGTCAGGGCGGCCCCGTCAGCCGTGAGGCTAATGGTATATGGGCCGCCCCCCCGCCCCGCTGCGCCCGCGGGGCGGGCGACCGACCCCGGCTACCGCCACCGGAAGAACCGCAGCGCCAGGGCGAACGACACGCCGCCCCACGCCGCCAGCACGAGGAGCGGCCGGCCCAGCGCCGCGAACCCGGACCCGTCGTTCATGATCGCCCGCAGCCCGTCGTTCACCGCCGTCAGCGGCAGGACCTGGATGAACCCCTGCATCCCCTCGGGGAACCGGGCGGCCGAGAAGAACACCCCGGACAGCACGTACATCGGCAGCATCACCGCGTTCACCAGCCCCGCGGCGGTTTCGAGCGTCTTCGCACGCGCGCCGATCAGCAGCCCGAGCCCCGCGAACGCCGCCCCGCCGGCCACGATCAGCGCGACGAGCGCGAGCCAGTCGCCCCGCACGCGGATGTCGAACATGAAGTGCGAGAACGTCAGCAGCAGCGCCACGTCGAGGAGCGTGAACACGAGGCGGCTGATCATCAGGCTGAGCAGGAAGTCGGACCGCCGCATCGGGGTCGCGGTGAACCGCTTCAGGAGCTTCCGCACCCGCAGGTCGGCGACCGCGAACCCGACGCCGAACAGCCCCCCGCCGAGCAGGTTGATCCCGAGCAGGCCCGGGATGAGGAAGTCGATGTACCGGCTCCCCGGCTCGGTGACGGCGCGCTCCTCCGGGAGCGCCGCGACCGGGCCCGCGGCCCGCACCAGGGCGCGGTCGGCGGCGTTCCGGGCCAGTACGCCCTCGCTGCGGGTCGCGTCGTAGAGGAACTCGTGCCCGGCCGCACTCCCGGGCCGCGGGACGACCACGAGGTCGGTCTTCGCGGTGCGGAGCCGCTGCCGGGCGGCCGGTTCGTCGCTCACGGTCACCCGGATGCCCGCGTCGGCGGCGAGCGCCGCCCGGAGCTTCTCGGTCGCGTCTTGGTGCGCCGCGTCGGCCTGAACGTCGACGCTGGCGGGCGGCACCGAGCCCTCGCGGAACGCCATCCCGAGCGCGAACGCGAGGACGAGCGGGAACCCGTACACCCAGAACAGGGCGGCCGGCTCGCGGTAGAACTCGCGGAACCGGGTCAGCGTCAGTTGCCACAGCGCGGAACTCATGCGTCGTCCGGTGGGGTGCGGGGCAGCGAGGGCGAGACCGAACCTTGGTTTGTAGGGGCCGCCCTCCGTGGCGGCCCGCCGGTCACCTGGGCGGTCGACCGGATGGCCACTGGCCCCCTCGCGGTGCGGTTGGCGGGCCGCCACGGAGGGCGGCCCCTACGAGCAAAACCCGGCGGGCTTGGTCCCGGCGAGCGGCGCGGCGTCAGCCCTCTTCTTTACGCCCGACCGGCTCTAAATCCACTTCTTCCACCGGGCGACGAGGACCACCGCGGTCGAGGCCGTGGCCATCATCCCGAGCGCCACCGGGTACCCGTACTCCCACTTCAGCTCGGGCATGTGCTCGAAGTTCATCCCGTAGACGCCGGCGATGACGGCGCACACCATGCCGATGGTCGAGATGAGGGTCAGCACCTTCATGACCTCGTTGAGCCGCGCCGACACGGCCGACAGGTGCGACTCCATCAGGTCGCTGACCATTTCACGGGCCGACTCGATCAGCTCCGTGTACCGCACGAGGTGGTCGTACACGTTGCGGTAGTAGACCATCTCGCGCTCGTCGACGAGGTCGAACTCGCCGCGGATCAGCCGCGACAGGACCTCGCGCTCGAGGATGAGGGTCTTCCGCATCCCGGTGACGATCCGCTTGAGCCGCAGGAGCCGCGCGAGGAGCCGGGGCGACGGGTCGCGGAAGATCCGGGTCTCCAGCGCGTCGAGGCGGGCCGCGATCCGCTCGACGACCGGGGAGTACTCGTCCACCATCGCGTCGAGGACGTGGTGGAAGATGAAGTCCGGCCCCCGCTCGGCGGTCTGGGTGTGCCGGTCGAGGTACGCCATCGCCGTCGCCACGCACGCGAGGGGCTCGTAGTGGTGCGTCACCAGCACCTGGTGGTTCAGCACGGCGCTGAGCTGGGGCCGGCGGTTGGTTCGCGACCGGGGGGCCGGCGGGACCGGGTCGCGGGCCGCGTTGGCGACCAGCGCCTCGGCCAGCCCCGGGGGCAGCGGGTTGGCGACCACGAACAGGTAGTTCGGGAACTCCTCGACCTTGGGCAGGTGCGTCCCCTTGTCGGCCGACACCCGCGGGCGGGCGACGTCCTCGCGGGTGAGCGCGTGGACGGGGAAGAACCGGCCGAGCACGTGCTCCTCCTCCTCGGGCGTCGGGGCCGAGAGGTCCACCCACCACACGTCGCCCGGCTTCACGTCGGCGGCGGCGGCGGGGAGGTGGTCGGTGCCGGTCGTGCGGCACACCTTCGTGGAGGCGTCCCAGTGGCGAACGGAGATCATGCGCGGCCCTTGGTGGTCGGCGGATCGAATTCCGGGCGGGCGGGTCGCGTCTACTCAGGCAGGGGGGTAGAATGGCCCGTGCTGGGCGGACCCGCAGGATTCGGAGTTTACCCCACCCCATGCCCGCTGTCTCGGTCCTTACCAAGCCGGCACCGCCCCCGAGCGACACCGCCCTCCTGGAGCGGGTCGCGGCCGGCGACCGCACGGCCCTGGACGACCTGTTCCACCGCTACCGCGCCGTCGCGTTCCGCGTGGCGTACCGGCTGCTCGGCCGGGAGGCCGACGCGCTCGACGCGGTGCAGGACGCCTTCGTCAAGCTCCTGGCCAACCTCGACCGGTTCCGCGGGCACAGTTCGTTCAAGACGTGGCTGCTGCGGATCGTCAGCAACGCCGCGCTGGACGTGGGCCGCCAGCGGAAGCGGGACGCCCGGGTGCCCCAGGAGCCCCGCGACGCGCCCCCGGAGCGGTTCGGCCCCGACGACGCCCCGCCCCCGGACGCGGGGCTGTCCCGGGCCGACCTGCGGGCCAAGATCGACGCGGCCCTGGCCCGGCTCCCGGACACCCAGCGGCAGACGTTCGTCTTGCACGTGGAGGGCGGGTTGTCGTACCGAGAGGTTGCGGACACGCTGGACATCTCCATCGGGACGGTGATGAGCCGGCTGTTCTACGCGCGCCAGAAACTCAAGACGTTGCTCGCCGACCAGGTGCAGCCATGATGCCCGAAAACCTCACCCCCGACGACCTCCCGCACGACCTCCTCGCGGGCTACGCCGACGGCGAACTCGACCCGGCCGACCGCGACGCCGTGCGCGAGTGGCTCGCCCGCGACCCCGCCGCCCGTGCCGAACTGGCCGCGCAGCGCGCGTTCGGCCCCGGCAACGCGCCGCTCTGGGAGCGGGCCGAGCCCCCGGAGCCGTCGGGCGCCGCGTGGCTCGCCGTGCGCCGCGGCATCGAGGCCGGGCTGAACCCCGCCGCCCCGCGGGCCGGGTCCCCGGGCCGGTTCCGGACCGCCGCGTGTGTCGTCGGCGCGTTCGCCGCCTCCGCCGTTGCCGCGTCCGTCGCGTGGGTCGCGCTCGTCCCCGGGGCGAAGCTGCCGCCGGTCGACGGCGGGGCCGCGCCGCGCGAGGTCGCGAGGACCGGCCCCGAACGCGCCCCGGCCCCGCGGGCGGTCGTGCTCTCCGACCCGCTCGCCGAGTACGCCGTCCTCCCGGTCGCGTCCGACGACGAGGTGAGCCTCGAACGGGTGCCCGACACGCGCGCCGGCTGGCTCCCGGTCGGCCGGCACCCGCTCCCCGACGCCCTCGCGCTGGCCTCGGCGGACGAGGTCCACTGGCCCGCGTTCGACCTTTCCCCGGTGTGGCCGGCGGGCGGCCCGAAGGTGCCGACCACGCCCGACCACGAGCCGATTATCTTCGCCGCCAAGCCCAGGTGACCCCATGACCGGTGCGCTCGCGCCGCTCCTCTTCCTCATCGTCGCCCCGCCGGAAGACCCGGTGCGGGTGACCGTCGTCGTCATCCTCGCGACCGACGCCAACGCCGACGTCGATCCGAAGCTCGCCGCGCTGGCCGCCCAGGTCCAGAAGCGGGACAAGACGCTGACCGGGTTCCGCATCACCGCGACCGAGGCGAAGTCGATCCCCGTCGGCGACTCGCACACGTTCGACTTGGTGGACAAGGAGCAGTTGAAGGTGACGGTCACGCGGCCCAAGGACGCGAGCGGCCGCATCTGCCTGACGATCAAACCCCCGGGCGTCGACAACGTGACCTACGGGTGCGCGTGCGACAAGTTCTTCCCGGTGGTGACCCCGCACCGCACCAAGGCCGGCGAGGTGCTCATCGTCGCCGTAATGGCCAAGCCGTGTACCGGGAACAAGCCCGCCGCGAAGGGCTGGCTGTGGTGATTCGTCGCGTCGCTGCTCTGGCGCCGGTGGTCCCCGCTTTTCGACCCTGAAGGGGCAGGGTTTCCGAGGTGTCGGGCGGAAATTGTAAACTATGATCCACACGGGAGCGGGGTCGCTCCCTCTGAGAGAAAAGGACGTTACCCGGTGTCGTAAAGACGTTCGTTGATCTGCCGTCGCGCCCGGACGGACTGCCTGCACACTTTTCGAGGTTCTCCCGTGCCGGTCGTCACCTGTCCCAAGTGCCCGACCAAGCTCCGGGTGGCCGACGGGGCCACCGGGAGCGTGAAGTGTCCCAAGTGCGGCACGATGTTCCCCGTCGCGCAGACCCCACCGAAGCCACAGCCGAAGCCGGCGTTCGAGGTCGTGGACGACGCCCCGCCCGCGGCCCCGCCGAAGTCCACGGCCAGCCCAAAGGCGACGCCGCCAGCGGCCCCTGCACCCGCCGGACCCGCCGCACCCGCCGGACCGGGCGGGGCCGGGAACCCGTTCTCGTTCGACGACGCGGACTCGAAGCCCCGGAAGAAAAAGAGCGTCTTCGATGACCCCGGAGACGACGCGGCCCCGAGTCGCGACGCCGAGGACGAGGACGACCGCCCTCGCAAGAAGAAGCGCGTCGAAGAGGACGAGAAGCCGCGCGCCAAGAAGACGGCGGATGGCGGCAAGGGCAGCAAGTGGGGCGGCACCGACGATGAGGACGAGGACGACCGCCCCCGCAAGAAGAAGCGCCCTGACGACGACGATGAGGACGACGACCGCCCGCGGAGCAAGAAGCGCCGATCAGCCGATGACGACGACGAGGACGACGACGACCGGCCACGCAAGAAGAAGCGCCGCGGCGACGAGGATGACGACGACGAGCGGCCGCGGAGCAAGAAGCGCCGGTACGCCGACGAGGAGGACGACGAGGACGACGAGGACTGGCACAGCTCGCCGAGGAAGAAAAAGAAGGGCGGGGCAGGGTTCTCGAACGCGAAGGTCGGCGTGCTGCTCCTGAACATCTCGTTCTGGCTGTACGGCGCGTCGCTGGCGCTGATCTCGCTGTACATCTTCCTGGGGTGGACCGGCGCGCTGGACGGATCATCCTCGTCCGGATCGACGACGGTGCGGCGGACCAACAACCGCGGCGGGTTCACCGAGGAGACATCATCGAGCACCAGCGCAGCGGAGTTGGCGATCAAACTCCCCGGCCTCCTGGGTATGGGCAACTGGATCGTGGCGGGGGTCGGGTTCGGGTTCTGCATCGCCGGGCCGCAGCGGTCTCGGGGCATGGCAATCGCCGCCGCGTCGCTGGCCGCCGGGCACCTCGTGCTCGCGGGGATCTCGATCAACAATATCGGCGGACGGGCGAACGTGTTCGGTGGGGGGGCCGGCGCGATTACGTGGTGGTTGTGGGCAAGCATGCTCCTGGTTCTCGACATGGTCGTCCCGGCAGTCATTTTCGGACATACGAGTTCTGTCACGACGAACGAGGTCTTCGCGGTCCTCGCCGCCGGGTGCGAGTTGGCCCGCCTCATCTGCGCGATGCTCATGGTGAAGGCGATCGCGGCCGCGGCCAGGGACCACGACGCTGAAGAGAAGGCGCAGTTCGGGGTGATGGGGGCCGCGGGGGTCGTCGGCGCGAGCGCGATCATCGCCGTGCTGCTGGCGCTCCTGGCTAAGGCGGAGGCCATCAAGAGCTTCAACATTCTGATCGGGGCCGTCCTGCTCATCTACATCGGGTTCACCGCGATGACGATCATGCCCATCTGGGCGACCCACGGACTCCGCGCCACGCTCGCCCGCAAGGCGCGGTGACGCGGCTCGTGCTCGTAGGGCCGGCTGTGCCGGCCGCGGCCTCCCCGCTGCCCGCCCCGCCCGCCCCACGGGGTGCAACGTCGCGCACTGGGGGGGGGCGAACACCA
>NZ_JBHYGG010000143.1:0-7767 GCF_051859125.1 Gemmata sp. | reverse complement strand
CCGACGAAACCCTTCCGCGAGGCTGTCGTTGTGCTTAACTGAAGGGCATTGGGGCTAGGCGGGACAGCACGAGCCACTGCTCCAGCGACGCTGCGACCTCGGCGAGCATCCCCCGGACGTAGGTGCCCAGCGTGTCCCCGATGCGGACGGTGACGCGGTCGCGGGTCGCGTCCCACGCCCAGTCGCTTCGGGTCAGCGGGTCGGGGCCGATCCAGAGGAGTCCGAGCCACCGGGCCGGCGCTCCCGATGCGGCCACGGCACCGAGTTCGGCCTGGGCGGCGTAGTAGTGCGGGTCGTCGATCAGGTCGGCGTCGCGGAACCCGGCCGCGGTGACGCCGGCCCACAGGAACCGGCCCTTGGCCTGCGCGTCCGAGTCGTCGGACTCGCGGAGCAGGTCCGCCAGCACCAGCCGAGCCGTGTCGTCGGCCGGGTCGGCGAGGCACGCGGCCCAGAGGTGGGAGTGGTCACTCACCGGTCGCCTCGCTCCGGACCAGGGGTGAGCCTCTCGACCTTGTCGAGCCCGTCGTGGAGTCCGTAATGGCAAGTTACTGAAAAGCCCCCAGACCCGTCCCGGGCGGGGAGTTTGGGGAAAGGGAGAGGGCCGGAGGGGGGCGTCCTTCGGGGTTACTGATTGCCCCGGGCGGGGAGCCCCCTTGTCTTCCTCTTCCGTAACTTCCGCCGGCCCGTGGCCGACCGTTCGTTCCCGGGCCGCGGCCGGTACACGCCCCCCGGAGCGTGCCGGGGTGCGGCCCACCTCCCCGTCCCTCCTCCCTCCAAAGTCCAGAGTGCGGTACGCGGGTGTGGGCCGCGGGCCGGGAGAACACCCTGGTGGTGGCCGCCGCCTCGTCGGCGGCCGAGGTCACGTACTTCCCGACCACCGCGGCGGCGGCACCACTGACCCGGGTGGAGCAACTGCGCGCCTCGGCGTCCTTCGGGAACACCTCGTCGGCAAGTGGCGTCGCCGAGACCCGAGCTTCGAGCTTCGGCCAGCGGCCCGCCCGCCAGTTCGCACCGGAGGCGGCGCGGGCGCGGCAGCCGTCACCCGAGTCCTTCGAGCGGCCCGCACCGGGCCGCGATCTCGGCCGCGAGCACCCGCAGGAACTGGTCCAGCCCCTTCATGTCACCGCGGACCAGTCCGAGTTTCGATGCGTCCCGGAACCGCAGCTCGTACCCCCGGTTCGAGGTGCCCATCATCATGTCCGCCAGCGCGTTCTCCAGGGGCCCCACGTAGGTCGAGTGCAGCGGCTCGACCGCGACGATGTCGCTGACCCGGTGCGTCACGATCCGCCGCGTCAGGAGCCTGCGGGCCCTGAGGACCCCGCCGTCCAGTTCCACCCACTGGACGCTCGACGACATCGCCCACGCCATGACGGCCGCGAACCCGACCGCCCCCGGCGCGAGGTACGTGCTCACGTTGGCTGGTGCGAAGACGACGAGAAAGACGGCAACGGCCAGGGGGCCGAGGAGGAACAGCGCGGAGCAGCCCGCCGCCAGGACGACGAAGACGGGGCGCAACGCGGCCCGCTGATCCGCCGTGAGCCGGGCCCTCCACGCGGCGACGGACTCGCCTTCGGCCCGCCCGAGTGGTGCGGGGGCGGGGAACGCCCGGTCGCACGCCCGGATGACGGCGTTCAGATAGGATTGCCGCTGATAGCGGCTCGACGGCTTCCGGCGGGGCTCCTCTTTCTTCGTGGCCTCCCGCCTTCGGTCCTGGCTCGGGTAGCGGGGGGTCCGCCGCTCCTCGGCCCGCTTGAGTCGGACCTCCTGAACGGCGCGTCGGGGCGAGAACAAGTAGTCGTCCGGGTCGTCGGTGAAGAACTCCGCCAGTAACTGCCTCGCCTGTGGCCCCAGCGGCACGTCCCGGGCGTGCCCCTTGTGTGACATCTTGTGGTGCCGCGGGCGGTAGACCCAGGCGGACCCGGCTGTCTCGATCTGCGACCGGGTAATCCGCATGACCTCGCCGGGGCGGCAGCCGGTCAGCAGTTGCAGCCGCACGAGCCCGGCGACGTGGCGGTTCAGAAACGGGAGCGTCGCCTCGACCACCGCTTCAGGGACCGGGGTGCGGGGCGTCGCCTCGCCCGCCCGTGTCGCCCCCCGCCGCAGGGGCAACACCAGGTCCAGCGCCCGGTGGACGTCCGGCCCGACCAGTTCCTCGCCGACCGCCCACCGGAAGATGTGGACGACCCGCTTGGTCTGGCGGTTCACCGTCGCCCGTCCCCAGCCCTGTTCGACGAACCGCTCGGGGACCGCCTTCAGCGCCAGCGGCCCGAAGTCGGCGGCGAGGACGTCGGGGTAGAGTTCGCGGACGTGCCGGATCGCGGTCTTGAAGTGCCGAAGTTCGGACGAGGGGTTTTCAGTATCTTCCCCGGCGTACTGCCGCTGGGCGTACAGGAGGAACGCGACCAGCACGTCGGCCAGGTACGGCGATTGCCCCCCGGCCACCGCGAGGGGCTGGACCTGGAGTTCGGTCACCAACCGGGCGTAGGCCGCCTTGGACTCGGGCGAGTCGTAGGGGCCGGGAAGCGTCTTGGACCTGCGGCGGCCCAGGGCGTCGGTCCAGCAAACCTGGGCCTGGCCGCTGGCCATGTGTCGCGTGTACCGGGGAATCACGTTCTTGGGGCGTGCCACCACCAGACTCCTGAAAGGAGAACCGAGGGGCGGATTTTACAGTAACTACTGTAAAACCTGCAAATCTCGGCGGGTGATGGCGTGTCGTGATCGGTCGAGGAAGTGCTTCGTCGCCTAGCACTTGAGCAGAGTGGGCGATACAGGATTTGAACCTGTGACTTCGTCCGTGTGAAAAGCCGCTCGCAGTCTCTCTTCGATCGCTTCAACCGCCTGAAATACGAGGCGATGGTGCGAGTCTACACGCCCCGCGAGGGTGTTGCAAGGCGTTGCGAAACGGCGCAACGAAGCGCCTGTTTTCTCCGTAGTTCGGCCTCGCGATGCTCTCACCCTTCCGTAGTGAATCACGACCTGTTAGTGCCCATCAACCACGACGCATGCTGCGGTTTAGCGACAGCCCCCTCGCTAACAATCGACTCGATCATTGGGACGGACATCGTGACCGACACCATCCCTCGGGACAGGTGAATACGAGTTGTCACTTTTGGAGTCACTGCTGTCGCTCGCCCGGGAGCCCCCGTCCCGTCTCGATCGGTTCACCCGTTCGAGCCAGAATGGCGACACCGTTCCACGCCCTCTGCCCGTGCCAGATCGCGTGGTAGCCCGCCTCCCGGAGTGCGTCGGCGGGAAACTTCTCCTGCGGAGTCTTGAGCTCCTGGAGACACGCGACATCGGGCCACGACACGGCACCGACCCGCTTCGCCGCCGGCAGCGTGTGGAACAGGATCGCGACCACCGTGTACAGCCCGAACAGGCACGGGGCGGCCCGCAGGACCGTACTGCGGCAACGCCCCCGGGTCGTCTCCGGCCCGAGGGCCGACCGGGCTTCCTGGAAGGTGGTCTCGATCGACCAGCGGCCGCAGTAGGTCCCGACCACCGCGTCGGGGCTCAGCCCGACGTCGGTGGTGAACAGGTACTCGTCGCGGTCGGTGCCGGTGGCGTCCTTGACGAACACCCACCGGACCGGGACCAGCCCGCGCCCGCCCTTGTACCAGTGCCCGGTCCCACTCGCCGCCTCGACCCGCCGGGTCCCGCCCCCGTACCACACGACCGTGAGCTTAATGCGGGGCGCGGTCTCCGCCGCCTGCCGGGGCTTTGGCACCCGGTCGCCCTTCACCCGCGGGCGGCCGTTGCCCGAGTACGGCGGGGGCGGGGCGAACAGGTTGGCGTCCGGGCACAACTTGCTCACCAGGGTGAGCCGGTCGCGGTGGCGGTGGCAGAACCGGGCCACCTCGTGCGTCCCGTAACCGTTGCGTTCGGTCGGCAAGTCGAGGTGTGAAGTTCAGTGACTGGCGGGGAAGTGTTGTTTGGCCCAGACATCGGGCAGCAGATAGGTCACGTTAGCTGGCCTCGCAGCCAACTGCGTGAGCACATCGGTGAGGTACATCCACGGATTCAACTCCTGACGCTTCGCACTGGCACACAGGCTCATCAGCACCGCCGCACTCACAAGGCCACCATCGCCACTTATGAACAGCCAATTTTTCCGACTGGCTGCCAGCGGTCGCAAGGCGCGTTCGATTACGTTGTTGTCGATCGCGAACCTCGAATCGACGAGGTAACGGCCCAGCGTCGGCCACTGGTCCGTGTTCGAGACGTGTCGTCGCCAGACGCATTCCGTGGTGGATCACGTCAGTCACGCGTTGCGATGGTTCGGCAACCGGCTACTATCTCGCCCCGTGCTACTGCCAAGGCGCTAAACAAGTACGAGCCGGGTGCGCTACCGAAGACGCCGCTGGGCGGGGCCATCGGGTACGCGACGAACAACTGGGCGGCGTTGAAGGGATACCTCGAAGAGGGCTTCCTGGCCCTGGACAATAACCTGAGCGAGCGGACGCTTCGTGCCGTCGCACTGGGCCGGAACAATTGGGGCGTGATCGGCAGCGAAGTGGGCGGGCGGACGGCGGCGGTGTTGTACTCGGTGGTGGGCACGTGCAAGCACCTCTTGATCGACCCGTTCGCGTACCAGCGTGACACCCTGCCGGGGCTGTTCGCGTTGGGCGAGAAGCCTACGACGGAGCAGTTGTTGGATTGGCTCCCGGATCGCTGGTTGTTGTATCAAACGCGGAACACATCCAACGCGACCGCGACGGCGGGGTAAGCCCCCACCAATCAACACGCTTCGAACCTGCTGACGCACCGCGCTCAGCAGGCCGCAATCGTTTCCACAAAAGCTCTCCCACACATTTTCGACAACGTGATTCGCCGGCCCGGTACGGTGAATCCTCCGACCGCCCTCGCCCATCTATCCGATTGCGGTGAGCGCGTCGGCCCCGCGGTGGGGACGGGCAACCGGGCCCGCCCTGCCGCCTGAGCATGGCGAATGTCCCTTCCGCATTCCGCCCGTCATCACCAGCCGCCCCTTCCGACTCGATACCCGGAACCAATTCGGGTCGAACAGCACCGGCTCGCCACGGTCGCTGAGGAGCCGGAACCAGTCGGCCTCGATCCCGAGCACCTCGTACACCCTGCCCTCGGACAGCGACGGGTGCGGCGGGCCATCTGAGTCCACGGGTGACTGAAACAAAACCTTCATGTCGCCCATCTTCCCACCGCCGGTACGCCGGGTCCAGTGCGACGGTCCGAACAGCCGTTCCGGGAGGAACCCCGATGCCGCCTTTGCCACTCACGACCGTATTCGATGGCCTGACCGACCCACGCCGCGAGACCGAGAACAAACTCCACCGCCTGACCGATGTCCTGGCCATCACCACGTGTGCGGTCATCGGCGGGGCCGAGACGTGGGAGGCCATCGCCGAGTACGGGCGGACCAAGGCCGACTTCTTCCGCCGGTTCCTCACCTTGGAGAATGGTATCCCGAGTGCCGACACGTTCGGCCGGGTGTTCGCCAGGCTGGCACCGGGAGCATTCGCCCAGGCGTTTGGCCGCTGGATGGCGACGGCGTGTGAGGCCACCGGGCTGGTGCCCATTGCCATCGACGGGAAGTCGGCTCGGGGGGCCAAGCGGAACACGGCCACCGGGTGCGTTCACGTGGTCACCGCTTGGGCCACCGAGAATCGCCTGGCCCTCGGCCAGGTCGCCGTCCCGGACGGGTCGAACGAGATTGGGGCCATTCCCGACCTGTTGCGGGTGCTGGATTTCTCCGGGGCGATCGTGACGATCGATGCGGCCGGGTGCCAGACCGAGAACGCTCGGCTCATCCGGTCCCAGGGCGGGCACTACCTGCTGGCCGTGAAGGACAACCAGCCGACCCTCCGGGCGGCCGTCGAGCGAGTGGTCGAGGCGGCGTGCGAGGCCGAGTTGGTCGGCATGGAGGGGGACGAGCAGGTGGACGACGCCCACGGTCGGCACGAGGAGCGGTACGTGGGCGTGTTCAAGAACACCGAGGGCATCCCGGCCGAGTGGCCGGACGTGGCGGCGGTCGTGCAGGTGAACCGGGAGCGAGAGGTGGGCGGGGTGCGGACCTGCACCAGCCACTACTACCTGAACCTCGGGATCGTTCGGCGGGTCGCGGTGTCGCTCCTCGAGCGGGCCGACACGAAGGGGAGCATCCAGACCCGCCGGATGAAGGCCGCCTGGGACGACGATTACATGCTCAAGGTGCTACAGGAAATCGGGGCCAAGTAGTGCGCCTGCCCTGGAGGGTGAGGTACGTATCGTTGGTCATGTCGGGCTCCGCGTGGGGTCACCAGTCGCGGAGCCCACCCTACCTGAAGTCGGGGGCCGAGTTCAAATCGGTCGCGCCGCGGGGACCGGCCCCGCCCGGCGCGGGGGAAGTTACTGATTACCGGCGGGCCGACCCTCCCTTCTGCCGAGTGCGAACGGGTCCCGATCTGAAGGTCAAAGAGCTGGAGCGACGTAGCGCCGAACACGGCAGCCGGTAGGGCTTACGCATCATGAAGTGGCGTAGCCGGCATGAGTCGTTCTGTCATTCCCCTCGCAGTACCAGATCAACTACCCAGCAGCCGCGGACGTGGGGACCGGGTCCGCGACAGTGGCTCAGGATGACGTCGCTGTCGCACCCGGCGTCCTGGAGCGCGTCCGCCAAAAAGGGCATCGCGCCGAACTCTCGCGACTCGTAGATTTGCCGGGCCAACGCAACGGCGGTGTCGGTCCGCCACTCCGGGGAGAAGGAGGCGGGGCGGAACGGGTTGCCGAAGATGTCCCGAAGAATATCCGTCTTCTTCACGTTGAACGCCTTCCGTTTCGCATCAGCGTCACCGTATTCGTCGAGCGCGGGGTGGTGGTGAGCGATTCCCCGCATCACAACAGCCGCGGCGTATTCGATAGAGCGAAGGGCGGCCCCGTGACCGCATGGGAGCCTCACCGGGAACCAAGCCGCTCGGTCGGGAGACGATGCCGCAAGCTGGCGGCACGCCAATGCCAACGCTTCCTCCGGCGCGGCTCTATCGGCGAACAACTCGGCCACCGCGAGGGCCTCTTCGGCTTCCGGTCCTTCGTCCTCAATCAGGAAGCCCACCAAGCGGCACAGTGCCACCGCATACAACCGAAACCTGCGGTCGTTTCCCGCACGCGGGACCCTGCTCAGCATCCGCACCGAGTCTGTGCGGCAGGCCAGCCACTCCCCTTCGGTCATGGGCCACCCCGATGATGGGTGCAACCCGATGATAGGCGATGCCGCTGGGCGGGGTAGATCGGCGGGAGCAGCGGAGGCCGCGGTATGCCGAACCCGGACGTGTCGATCGCCCGCCACTTCGCCGGCCTGCCCGACCCGCGGATCGACCGGACCAGGAAGCACGCCCTCGGCGACATCCTGGCGATTGACTTGTCTGCGGTCATCAGCGGTGCCGACTCGTGGGAGAAGGTCGAGGCGTTCGGCGAGGCCAAGGGGGACCGGCTCAAGCGGTTTCTATCGCTCCCGAACGGCATCCCGAGCCACGACACCTGCGGTCGGGTGTTCGCCCGGCTCGACCCGCAGGCGTTCGGGCGGTGTGTCGCCGGGTGGATGGCCGAACTGTGCAAGGCGGCCGGGCTGAGGCACATCGCCGTAGACGGGAGTGTGGTGCGGTCGGCCTCGACCGTAGAGCTGAACACTTCCACTGTTCCCGTGTGCGTTGAAATACCCCTCCCGGATCCAGCCGAATGACAACTACGCCAAAACCCCTCGACTAGGCTCTGTCTGGTGAACCGCAAGTCGTTGTGGCAGCCTCTAATCGGTTA
>NZ_JBHYGG010000142.1:0-7904 GCF_051859125.1 Gemmata sp. | reverse complement strand
CCTCGGGGAGTCCCCAAGCACCGGCCTCACAGAGGCCGGCTACAGGAAGCCATCAACCAGACTTGGTATCACTTCTTCCCGAGGCAGAAGAGCTTTCCCTTGTCGGTGCCGACGAGGACGCAGTCGGGGCCGACCGCGGCCGAGCCGCCGACCGGCGAGTCGAGTTCGAGCTCCTGGAGCTTCTTGCCGGTCTTCAGGTCGAGCACGTAGAAGTTGCCGTCGTCGCTCAGGCACCCGACGTACACGCGGTCGCCGACGATCACCGGCGACGCGTCGACCTGCCCCGCGGTCGCGAAGCTCCACTTCTCGGTGCCGGTCGCCGCGTCGATGGCGTACACCTTCTTGTCGCGGCTCCCGGCGACGACGAGGCCGGCGGTCGCGGCCGGCGACCCGTGGAACGGCTGCTGCCGCTTCGGGGCCTCGAACGCCCACGTCTTCTTGAGGTTCTTGAGGTCCGCCCCGACCACCTGGTTGGACTCCATGCACGCGAACACCGCGTCGCCCACGACCGCGGCCGTCGCGACGGTCGAGCCGTTCAGGTCCACGTTGCCGAGTTCCTTGCCGGTCTTCGCGTCGATGACGTGCAGGACGCCGTTCTCGCACCCGGTCGCGAACGTGCGGTCGCCGACCACGGCCGCGGCCGCGTTGATCGGCCCGTCCACCGCCGTCGCCCAGAGCTTCTTCCCCTCGGGCGACAGGCAGTACAGGTTCGAGTCGTGCGAGCCGAAGATGACGTTGTCGCCGTGGAAGTTCGCCGACGCCTGGATCTCGCCCTCGGCCTCGAACTTCCACACCACCTTCCCGTCGGCGTCCACGCAGTGGAACACGCCGTCGAGCGTGCCGACGTACACGCGGCCCCCCTTCACACCTGGCGACGCCTTCATCGCCCCGAGCTTCACCTTCCACTTCTGCTTGCCGGTCGCGAGTTCGAGGGCGTACAGGTGCTTGTCGAGGGAGGTGACGAACACGGTGTCGCCGACGACCGCGGGGGCGCTCTCGACCGCGTCGCCGCACTTGAACGCCCACCGCTCTTCGAGCTGGTCGGGGAGCTTGGCGACCCCCACGCCGGTCATGGTGGCGTCGCCGCGGAACACCGGCCAGTCGGCGAGCGCGAGGCCGGACATCAGGAGCAGGACCGAGACGGCGGGAAGATAGCGGCTCATGTTCGGCCCCTCGGCGGGTGGGTCACCAGGCGGATTCGTAGAGCGCCAGGATGTCGTCCTCGGCGACCGGCCGCGGGTTGAACCGGGCGGTCCACTGCTGGTTGGCTTCCTCGGCGAGCAGGTGCAAGATCGTCCGGCTCACCCCGCACTCGTTGAGCGACTGCGGGAGGCCCGCTGCGGCGGTCAGTTCACTGATCCGGGCCGCGATCGCCTCGCCGGCCGGCCGGCCGTTCGCCGGGGCGTGGTCGCCGAGCAACTGGGCGTAGAGGCGGTCCACCTCGGGGTTCTGCGACGCGTTGAACCGGATCACGTGCGGGAGCATGACGCCGATCGCGACGCCGTGGGTGACGCCGTAGTGGGCCGTCAGCGGGTTCGCGCAACTGTGGCACACGCCGAGCATCGCGTTCTCGATCGCCATGCCCGCGAGGTACGCCCCGACCTGCATCGCCGACCGCGCCGCGAGGTCGGTCGGGGTCTTGAGCACGGCCTCGAAGTTCCGCTCCAGGTGCCGGAACGCGGCCGCCGAGCACATCTGCGACACCGGGTTCCGCTTGGTGCAGACGTGCGCCTCGACCGCGTGCGCGACGGCGTCGATGCCGGTCACCGCGGTGACCGACTTGGGCTGCGAGAGGGTGAGTTCGGGGTCGAGGATGGCGACGCGGAACGCGGCCTTCTTGTCGCCGCACGCCATCTTCAGGTGGGTCCGCTCGTCGGTGATGAGCGCGTAGCTCTGGGCCTCGCTCCCGGTGCCCGAGGTGGTGGGCACGCCGACCGACGGGAGCATCGGCTTCGTGGCCCGGTCGTGGCCCTTGTAGTCGGCCATGCGGCCGCCGTTGGTGAGGATGAAGTTCACCCCCTTGGCGCAGTCCATCGAGCTGCCGCCGCCGACGGCGACGATGCAGTCGACGTGGTGGGTCCGGGCGAACACGACCCCCGCGTCGACCTCGCGCTCGGTCGGGTTCTCCTTGACGCCGTCGAACGTGAACACCGCGAGCCCGGCCTCGGTCATGACGCGGGCGGCCCGCTGCGGGTGCCCGGCCGAGGCGAGCCCCGGGTCGGTGACCAGCAGCACCCGCGACCCGCCGACGGCCCGCACCGCCTCGCCGAGGCGCGCGAGCGCCCCGGCCTCGGAGACCACCCGGCCGAGCGGCTGGAAGTCAAACGCCGGCAGCGGCCCGCGGGGCGTGCTGGAGGGCGCGCTGCTTGTAGAGGTGGGTGAAGAGGTTCCCTTCATGCGGCTGGTCCCAGGTCAGGCGGTTCGTTGGCAGCGGCCCGATGTTCAACCGCTCGATGTTCGCGCACGCCATGCACTCGGCGATGAACCCGGTGTCGTCGGTCAGCGCGGTGGCCGCGAGGGTGTACCCAATCCGCTTCAGAACGTCGGCCTGCGGGTATTCTATGACGCTCGCGTACGGGAACAGGAACTCCTTGTTGGCCAGCGGGTGGTCCGGCGAGTCGCACCGCACGATGGTCGGGAGGAGGTACGCGATGCGGCCCTCCTTGACCAGCCGCGGGGTGCCCCGGACCTCCTGGGTCACGTCGCGGGCGCCGGGGGTCTTGAGCCCCTCCTCGATCATGCCGTTGATCGCCTCGGCGACCTCGGGCTTGGCGAACGCGCTGATCTCGGCGGCCGGGTCGTCCCACGCCCGCGGCTTCACCCCCGCGAGCTTCTTGGCGAGCCCGAGGGCCAGCGCGTCGGCGTTGCGGGGGGTCCACACGGCGCTGGCGTTCACGCACGCCCGGCCGCCGTTGGCCGCGATCGATTCCACGAGCAGGTCCGCGTACTTCTCCCACGAATCGGCCTGGTCCTCGCCGAAGATCATCTTGCTGTACCCGGTCCCGTGGATCTCGACCCGGTGGTCGTTCTTGTACGGGGCCATGCTCCGGTCGTCGCCGAACGCCATGCTCCGGCCGCACAGCCGCAGGATGTCGGCCGAGCCCGCGTGGTCGGTCGGCAGGAACCCGAGGACGTTCTGCGGCACGCCGGCCTTGATGAACGCCTGGAGCACGCGGTACGGGGTCCACGGCTCCTCGCGGCCGGGCTTGAGCAGCAGCGGGATCTTGAACGCGAGCGTCGGCACCCACAGCGAGTGGACGCCCGGGGAGTTCGACGGAAGCACCGCCCCGAACACGTCGGTCGTGGGGTAGAACGCCTGCATCCTGCCGGTGGAGGTGGTGTACCCGGTGTCGAGCGCCTCGACGGGCAGCCCGCGGGTGAGCCCGGCGATCACCTCCTCGATGTTCGCGAGGACGTACTGCACCTTGCGGGCGTTCCGGTCGCAGAACACCATCGCGCTGCCGGTCGTGGCCGACAGGTTGCGGACGTACTCGTCGAACGTGAGTTCGGCGTCGCCGCACGGGAGCGTGGCGTTGAGGAAGTAGTCCGCGGCCTTCTTGTACATCGCGAGGATGTCGCGGACCGGGATGGCGGCGAGCTGTCGGTGGGCGCGCTCCATCTGCCCGAGGTCGCGGGCGATCATGGACCCGGTGACCTGGCTCACCTCGGCGACTGGCTCGCCGGTCGCGTGGTGGACCAGCGTGGCCTTGTCCATGCTGGTGTAGACCTTGCCGAACCGCAGCGCGGGAATCTGGATCATGGGTGTGGGTTCCGTTACTTTTTCTTTTTCGCGTGCTTCTTCAATAGTTCGGCGGCCCACTCCGCGTCGCTCCGGTCGAGCGGCGGGTCAGGTGGGACGTCGTATGAGACCTTGTCCGAGTACCGCCCCTCGTCGTAGACGCGACTCAGACACCCGCCGAGGTTCAGAGGCACGTCACTCAACTGGTTGTTGACCGGCACCGGGATAGTCGGCAGTGATTCCCGGACGGAGAAAGCCCACGTTGCGGTCGCGGGGTAATCGTCCCGTTGGCAAGAGAAAACGTAGTAGTCTGATACCGGTGGTGTCGGGCGACCCATCGGCAGGCGGTGCCCTGCCCGTAGCAGATCAATTTCCACCAGATTCACCGTCGCAAGGTACTCCCGACGCTTCTGAACGTACGCACCGCGATCTTCTCCCGCACCCTTGTTCGACGGGCTGAGAATTTCGATGACAGTGAACACGCGTTCCCCGCGGGCGGTCTGAACTTGCACGAAGCGATTCTTCCGCTTCCGATTCTTCGGTAGCTTACCACGGGTGGTGGGAAGGGTGACCTGCACCCCGGCCGACACCTTCCCGCCGCCCGTTCGTTTCTCCGACTCGGGCAGGAACACGTCGGGCTTTCCGAGAAGGGTTTCCTCTTCCGACTCCGTGTCATGCACCCAGAGGTATTCGTCGATCTCGGCGACAACGCCGTCCGGCAACACCCGGTTGAGTTCGGTCGCGACGGCAACGATCAGCCGAGTGTGGACCCCCCCCCACCGGGCGGGGGCTTCGAGGTACGGGTCCATTCCGGGAAACGGCGACGGCATCGGTAGCCCCCGAACTCCGGTCGCTTACGCTCCCGGCTCGCCAGGAATCAATACACGCCGACCACGGTGCCGCCGGCGAGCTTGGCGAACGGGCGGACGCCGCTGACCCCGTCCCACGGGTACTTCTCGAACGGCTTCTCCCGCTCGCCCTCGTCCCGCTCCGGGAACCGCGGCACGAAGAACTCCTTCGTGAACGTGCTCAAGAGCACCCGGCCGGTGCCGCCGTAGGGGACGACCTCGTCGAAGTTGTCGGGGTTCACCACCTCGATGACGGCCCGCGGCTGCGGGGCGTAGTAGCTGATCTTGTACCCGTCGTGCGGGCCGACCGGCTTCGAGCACGCCAGCCCCATCAGCGTGTTGCCGTAGGTCGGGGTCATGTAGACCTCGCCGTTGTCGAGCATCTCCTCGATGGCCTCGCGGGTGAAGTCCGGGGTGAACTCGGTGCCGCCCGAGAAGATGCCGGTGATGCCCGTGCTCTTGATCGACCGCAGCCCGCCCGAGGGGACCGGCTTGCCGAGCGAGCGGTACGTGTCCTCGAGCTTGCCGTTGCGGAGCGCCTCGTCGAGCGCCGCGAGGAGCTTCGGCGTGGTGAACATGCACTTGATGTCGTGCCCGCCGGCCAGCACCGTGAGCGCCTGCGCGATGCAGTGGTCCTTGTACGCCTGGGCCTCGGCGACCTTGCGTTCCTTCAGGCACTTCACGACGTACCGCGGGTCCAGGTCGATGGCGAAGCAGATGCCGCCGCGGTACTGGGCCAGGTGCTCGATCGCGAGCCGGAGCCGCCGCGGGCCACTCGGCCCGAGCATGAGCCAGTTGCTCCCCTCCGGGAAGAACTGGTCGGGCAGCGTGTCCGACATCATCTCGTAGTCGATCTTGAAGTCGTCGATGACGATGCGGGACTTCGGCAGGCCGGTGGTGCCGCCGGTCTCGAACACGTACACGGCGCGGTCGGCCATGCCCTTCGGCACCCACTTGCGGACCGGCCCGCCGCGGAGCCACTCGTCCTCGAAGATCGGGAACTTCTTGACGTCGTCCCACCCGTTCACGTCGGTGAGCGGGTTGAAGTTGAACGTCTTGGCCTTCTCCAGCCAGAACGGGGTGCCGGTCTCGGGGGTGAAGTGCCAGCGCACGGTCTCGCGGACGTGCGCGTCGAGCTGCGCGCGGGCGTTCTTGATCTTCTCTTCGAGCGTCGCTCCGGTGACGGGCGCGGGCTTGCCGGGGGTGTCTTTCACGGTGGGATGGCTCGGTTGGGGAGTGGTGCGGTTCTCAGGTATTCATAGCCGGACGGGCGCGCCCGCGGACGGTGAATCCGCGGGCTTTTCCCGACCCGGGCGCGGCCGGGGCGGCACGGACCGCACCCGATACATACCGGATCGCGTGGTTCAGTGGCCCCTGGTGGGGCAGGCATTCGTGCCTGCCTCCGGTCGCGTCGGGAGGCAGGCACGAATGCCTGCCCCACCAGACAGAATCCAATCCAAAAGGCCGGGTCGTCACTTGCCGCACTTGAAGGCGTACAGCGTCTTCTCGGTCATGACGTACAGGACGCCGTTGGACACGACCGGGGTGCTGCGGACCGGGGCGTCGAGTTCGACCTTCGAGAGCAGGTACGCCTTCTCGACCGCGGCCCGGACCTTCTTGTGCTCCTCACGGGCGGCCTTCGGGGTCGCGGCGGTCGCGCCGGCGGCCACCTCGTCGTACACCTCCTGCTTCTTCAGGTGCTTGAACGTGAACAGATCGCCCTGGTCGTTGGCCAGGAGGATCTTCCCGTCCACGTAGTACGCCGAGCCCCAGATCGAGGCCTTGGTGTCGTACTGCCAGAAGTGCTTGCCGGTCTTGGCGTCGAGGCAGTGCAGGAACCCGCTCAGTTCCGCGATGTACACGACGTCATCGACGATGCACGCGGTGGACATGGTGCGGCCGAACTTGAAGTCGCGGGGCGCGTTGGGCCGGTCCTCGATGCCGCCGTACCGCCACAGCTCGCACGAGTTCGGGTTCGGCCGCTCGTTGATCGGCTCGCCCGGCTTCTTGTACCCGTCCACGAGGGTCTTCGACACGTCGCCCTTCTTGTCCTTCTTCGGCCCGATGCAGTAGAAGTGCGCGATGCCGGTGCTGTGCTCCGGGTCCTGGCCGATGCCGATGTACACCTTGCCGTCGTACACGATCGGGGTGCCGATGAAGTCGTTGCGGGTGCCGGTGCCGCCGAGCTCGTAGACCGCGTCCTTCGGGTTGCAGTCGAACTTCCAGATCAGCTCGCCGGACTCGGGGACGAAGCTGTACAGCCACCCGTCGCCGCCCGGGAAGATGACCTGCTTGACGCCCTCGATCTCCGCGAACACCGGGTTCGACCACTGGCCGTGCATGATGTTCCGGCCCGGGGCGTTGCTCTTCCACAGCACCTTGCCGGTCTTCTTGTCGAGGGCCAGGAAGCTCGGGGCCTCGGGCGACGGGATGTTCAGGTGCTGCGCGTCCACGCCGTTGGCCGTCACGACGAACAGGATGTCGCCGACGATGAGGGGGGAGCCGGCCGACATGTTGTGCGGGAACACGTTGAGTTCCTTGATCATGTCGAGTTCCCAGATGACGTCGGCGTCACTGGGGTCCTTGAACTCGACCACCTTCTTCGTCGCCTTGTCGAGGAACGAGAGCGGCTTGCCCTGCACCCCGTTGGCCATGCCGTTGGCGTCGGCGCACACGACCGTACAGCGGTTGCTGACGTAGTAGACGCGGTCGCCCTCGACGCTGGCGGTCGAGCACACGCCCTCCTTCTCCCAGTCGTTCACCTGACCGGCCGGGAGCTTCTCGTGGACCGCCTGCCACAGGAACTTGCCGGTCTTCTCGTCGAAGCACATGACGACGCCGCGGTCGATCGGCTCGCCGTCCTTGCCCACGTCGCGCTTGTTCCGGGGCTGCTCGTTGTTGGTGCCGCACACGATCTTGCCGGCGGCGATGATCGGGCCGCCGTAGGCGCGGCTCCCGAGCGCCGCCTTCCACAGCACGTCCGCCCCTTCCGGGTCCACCTTGTCGGGGACGCCCTTGTCCTTCGTGTTGACCATGTTCCGGTCGAGGGTGCCGCCGAACATGGTGTGGTCGCTCGGGCCGGCCTTCTTCTCCTCGGTGCCGGGCTGCGCGTTGGGCGCGGTGCCGCCGGAGAAGACGACGGCAGCACCGAACACCATCAGGGTGCCGCTGGCGAGGAGCGCTTTGGAGGTCGCAGAGAATCGGTTCATGTGGGGTATCCGCTGTCGGGGGAGTGTACTGTGTTGGGTCGTTCGCCTCACGCGGGCCGCCACGGAGGGCGGCCCCTACCAGAGGCTAGTTTCGTAGGGGCCGCCCTC
>NZ_JBHYGG010000141.1:0-8145 GCF_051859125.1 Gemmata sp. | reverse complement strand
GGAGGCCTTGGTCCTTCACTCCGCACTCCCCGTTCTGCACTCCAAACTGAAACTACTCCTTCATTTCTTTCTTGACGAGGTTCAGGTAGAAGGTGGCCTTGCCCTCCTTCTCCAGGATCTTGCGGGCGAGCAGCTCCTCGGCCTCGGCCTTCTGGTTGAAGGGGAACTCGCCGACCTCCTTGCTCCCGTTGTCGCACACGACCCACACGGCCCGGCGGCGGACCTCCTTGGCCACGCGGGTCCGCTTGACCGCGGGCTTCTTGGCCGCGGCGGCCTTCTTGGCGGGCTTCTTGGCCTTCTTCTTTGGTGCCTCGTCGTCGTCGTCGCCGGCCTCGGCTTCGGCGTCGGCCTCCTCGACCTCCTCCTCGACCTCGCCCTCCTTCTCGCGCTCCTGCGCCTCGACCGCCTCGCTCTCGCGCCGCCGGTCCAGCCGCGACGGCCCCCGCCCCCCGCGCCCCTTTGCCATGTCTCGCTCCCGTCACAATGTCGGATGTTTCGCAGCCGTTAAGCTACCCCCCGGCTCGCGAACCGACAAGTCTCCCGGGGCCAGGGTTCGCACCGGCAGCGGGCCGATCGCCGTTTCACTCCGGCCGCCCGGTCGGGTATGATTCGGGGAGTCACCCCCACACCCGAATCGGTGCCGCATGACCGCAACCGCCGTGCTCTGCGTGGTCCTCGCCGCGACGGCCGCCCCCGTGCCCAAGGAGCGGGCCGACGCCGAGAAGGTCGTCGGCACCTGGAGGCTCGTGAAGAGCAGCGCCCGGCCCGACGCCCCCGCGACCGAACTGACCCTGGAACTGACCCAGGGCGGGAAGATGACCGTCCGCCAGACGACCAACGGCGACACGTTCACGTCCACCGGCGAGTACAAGCTCGCCAAGGGCGAGCTGACGTACACGCTCAAGGGGCCGGGCGAGTTCGAGAAGACCGAGCCCCTCAAGATCAAGAAGCTCACCGAGACCGAACTCCAGGTCGTGGACCCCGACGGCATCCAGGAAGACTTCGAGCGGGTGAAGACCGAGAAGAAGCAGGACTGACCGCCCCCCGCACCACTCACGAGGAACCCCACATGCGAGCACTGATCGGCACCGCCCTACTGGTTCTGGCGTACGGCACCGCTACCGCCGCCGACGACCCAATCGACCCCAAGAAGCTGATCGGCGAGTGGGACCAGCCCGGGGACGCGAAGAAGAAGGTGCCCCAGAACGCGATCGAGTTTGAGACCGACGGGCGGGCGCGGTTCAAGGTCGCGCCCAACGCCGATAGCGAATTCAACAGCGTCACCGAGTTCAACTACGAGGTCAAGGGGAGGGCCGTGGTCCTGTCCAAGATGACCCGCGACGGCGACCTCGTGCGGACGTTCCGCGTCACCAAGTTTGTCGACGACGTGCTCGAGGCCACCGAGGAGGGGAGCGGCGTGAAGTACAGCTTCAAGCGGGTCAAGAGCCCCGCCCCCCCGAAGCCCGATGACAAGAAGTAGCCCCTGCGCGCACGCTCCCCTCGCCGCAAGGTGCTACCTTCACAGCAAATGGGACTCGCGGGTTCCGCCCGCCCCACGCTCGAACATAGATTCTTCCGGACGAATGGGATGGTTCCGGAGCTGAACCGATGGTTCCGGACGTGGGGTGGGGGCGTCGCCCGGAACCATTCCCGCACCGCACCACACAATCCGATGCTGCTCCCCGACGGTCCGGATTCTTCTGGCACGCCCCGCACGAGGCCGCGGCCCACTTCACCTTCTCCGACCCGCCCGGGTGCGGTACAACACGGGGAAACTCTACGGGAGGGCGGCATGCGGCGTCTCATCGGGTCGGGGGCGTTGGTGCTGGCCGCGGTCGCCGTCGGGTGCGGCCCGGAGAAGGAACTGCCGGACCTGCCCAAGCAGCCGAAGGCGGCCGCCGCGCAGGGCGGCGACCCGCACGGCGCGCCGCCGGCCGCGACCGACCCGGCCGCGAAGGCGGTCCTCGACCGGGCGGTGAAGGCCATCGCCGACGGCGACCCGGTCCGGATCGCCCGCGGGCGATCCGCGAAGGTCACCTACCAGGGCGGCGGGATCAAGCTCTCGACCACCAGCGCCGACCTGACCCCGACGGTCCGAGTCCTCGAAACCGTGTGGCCCGACTCCGCGTTCGTCGCCGACGACTTCAAGGGCCAACTCGCCAACAACACGTTCTACCTCCGCGGGCAGCGGGGCTGGCTCAAGACCGGCCTCGCGCTCAACCCCGCCTCGGGCACCGTGGACCTGGGCCGCGTGATCCTCACCGACCTGACCGCGTGGCACTGGATGACGCTCGGCCTGCCGCTCACGGACCCGGCCGCGGTCGCGTTCGAGGCGACGAAGAAGGCCCCCGGCACCGCGGTGAAGATCGCGCTGCCCAACCGCCCGGTGTACCTCGTGACGTTCGACGAGGCGACCGGCCTGCCGGTGCGGGTCGAGTTCCACCCCGTCGAACAGGGCGTGCGGGTCCACAAGGTGTTCACCCTGGCCGACCACAAGCCGTTCGGCGGCCTGACCCTCGCGACCAAGATCGAGATGGTGCAGGACGGGCACCTCGGCGAGCGGTGGGCCGCGCCGACCTGGGAGTTCCCCGAATCGATCCCCCCGTCGCGGTTCGACCCGCCGAAGGAGTGAGCCGATCTGGTCCGGTGGGGCAGACATTCGTGTCTGCCGCCGAAGCCTCGGGAGGCAGACACGAATGTCTGCCCCACCAGAGGTCGCTCATTCCCCCCAAGTCGCGCTCTCGCGCACCCCCGACTCCCGTAAAATTCCCAGACACGACCGGCGTCCCGAACGAGGGGTTCATGAGCGACTATTACATTTACAACATCCGCAACCTCACCAAGCACTACGGGAAGCGGGAGATCCTCAAGGACATCAACCTGAACTTCTACCCCGGGGCGAAGATCGGGGTCATCGGCTCGAACGGGTCCGGCAAGTCCACCCTGCTGAAGATCATGGCGGGCGTGGACAAGGACTTCATGGGCGAGGCGTGGGCGCACCCCGGCGCGACCATCGGGTACGTCCCACAGGAGCCGCACCTCACCCCGGGCAAGAACGTCATCGAGAACGTCGAGGAGGCCGTCGCCCACATCCGCGCGCTCGTCAAACGGCAGGAGGAGATCGGCGAGGAGATGGGGACGGCCGACGAGAAGCAGTTCGAGAAGCTCTCGAACGAGATGGAGCGGGTGCAGGCGCAGATCGACGCGACCAACGCCTACGAGATCGACCGCACGCTCGAGATGGCGATGGACGCGATGCGGCTCCCGCCGTCCGACGCGCCCGTCGAGCGGCTCTCGGGCGGCGAGCGCCGCCGCGTCGCCCTGTGCAAGACGCTGCTCCAGCAGCACGACCTGCTCATCCTCGACGAGCCCACGAACCACCTCGACGCCGAGAGCGTCGAGTGGCTCGAGCACTACCTGTCGGACTACAAGGGGGCCGTCGTTGCGGTCACGCACGACCGGTACTTTCTGGACAACGTCGCCAAGTGGATCCTCGAACTGCACGCCAGCCGCGGGTACCCGTTCTCGGGGAACTACTCGGGGTGGATGGAGGCCAAGCGGAAGCGGATGGCCGTCGAGGAGAAGCAGGAGTCGGGCCGGCAGAAGCAGCTCGAACGGGAACTGGAGTGGGCCAAGAGCTCGCCCCGCGCCCGGATGGCCAAGAGCAAGGCCCGGCTCGCCGCCATCGACAAGTTGCAGGAGCAGGTGATCGAGGACGAGGACAAGGAGCTGCTGATCCAGATCCCGTCCGGCCCGCCGCTCGGCGACCTCGTGGTGCGGGCCGAGGCCGTCAAGAAGGGGTTCGGCGACATCCTGCTGTACGACGACCTGACGTTCAACCTGCCCAAGGGCGGCATCGTCGGCATCATCGGCCCGAACGGGGCCGGCAAGACCACGCTGTTCAAGATGATCGCCGGGACCGAACAGCCGGACGGCGGCAAGTTGACGGTCGGCACGACGGTGAAGGTCGCGCACGTGGACCAGAACCGCGACGCGCTGGTGGCCACGAACACGATCTTCGAGGAGATCACCGGCGGCACCGACTACATCATGCTCGGCAAGCAGCGGGTCGCGAGCCGCGGGTACTGCGCCCGGTTCAACTTCAAGGGGCCGGACCAGCAGAAGGTCGTCGGCAACTGCTCGGGCGGCGAGCGGAACCGGATCCACCTCGCGAAGCTGCTGCGGAGCGGGGCCAACCTGCTGCTCCTGGACGAGCCGACCAACGACCTCGACGTGGACACGCTGCGGGCGCTCGAGGAGGCGCTGACGAACTTCGCCGGGTGCGCGGTCATCATCTCGCACGACCGGTGGTTCCTGGACCGCATCGCGACGCACATCCTCGCGTTCGAGGGCGACAGCAAGGTGGTCTGGTGCGAGGGGAACTTCGCGGTGTATGAGGAGCAGAAAAAGATCCGCCTCGGGGCCGCCGCCGACACCCCGCACCGCATCAAGTACCGGAAACTGCACGGGTGACCGGCGGGTACAGGCGTTGGGCTTAGCTGCGACCGGAGGGACGTTACCTCCGGTCGCTCACACTCCCGGCTCGCCGGGCTTTGGGGCGGAAGCACATGCTGGAACTGATCGACGCCACCAAGTCCTACGAGCAGGGCCGCCGCACGGTGAACGCCGTCCGCGGGGTGACCATGCGGGTGAACACCGGCGAGTTCGTCACCATCATGGGGCCGTCGGGGTCGGGCAAGTCGACCCTGATGCACCTCATGGGCGCGCTCGACACCCCCAGCAGCGGCCGGGCCGTGTTCCACGGGCAGGACCTGCAGTCGATGTCGGACCGGCAGCGGTCCCTGCTCCGCCGCGACCGCATCGGGTTCGTGTTCCAGGCGTTCAACCTGCTGCCGACGCTCACCGCGGCCGAGAACGTCGCGCTGCCGCTGCTGCTCGGCAACACGGGCCGGCGGGCGGCCCTCGTGCGGGCCGGCGAGTGCCTCGAACGGGTCGGCCTCGCCCACCGGGCCGACCACTTCCCGGACGAGATGTCCGGTGGCGAGATGCAGCGGGTCGCGGTCGCCCGGGCGCTCATCGCCGACCCCGAGGCCGTGCTGTGCGACGAACCCACGGGCAACCTCGACACGGCCACGAGCCGCGAGATCCTCACGCTCCTGTCGAAGCTCCCGGAGCCGGGGAAGCGGGCCGTGATCATGGTGACGCACGACCCGCACGGGGCGACCTTCGGCACCCGGCTCGTGAAGATCCGCGACGGGCTGCTGGAAGCGGACGAGCCGGTGCGGCGGTAATTCCAAGTCCCCGCGTCGCGACGCGGGGACTTTCACGGAGGTCAGGATGGTCCCGTCGGTCTACCGGGTGCTGAGTCTCCGCTACCTGCTCCAGCGGTGGGACCGCGGGCTGCTCATCGTGTTCAGCATCGCGCTGGGCGTCGGCACCCTCATCTCGGCCCGCATCCTGAACCAGTGCATCGAGTACGCGGCGCAGGACACCACCACCCCCGCCGGCAGCGCCGAGCTGTACGTCACCAACGGCGAGGCCGGCGTGCTGCTCTCGCTCGTCGACGAACTGCGGACGAACCGGCCCAAGGGCGTGCAGTCGGTCCAGCCGCTCGCGTACGACCGCGTCACCCTGCCCGACCTCGACGGCCGCGTCGCGGTGCTGGTCGGGGCCGAGGTCAGCACGCAGCTCCTCTCCGACGAGAACCCGCTCAAGGTGAAGGTCGAAATGCTGCCCGACGCGGTGCGGCAGCGCGTCGGCGGCGTGCTGTGGGCGCTGGCCGGCGGCGACCGCGCGAAGGCCGCGCAGTTGTGGGACCGGATTCCGGGCCGGCCGGTGATGGTGTCGCGGCCGGTCTACACCGAGTGGCTCCGCCGCCGCGGGGCCGACCAGCCGTTCACCATCCGCCACGCGACCCGCGAGTACGAGTGCCTGCCGGTCGGGGTCATCGACTTCGACAAGGACTCGCCGATGGCCCCGCTCGGCAAGAACTTCGTCGGCATGAGCATCGGCGACGCGAGCCGCGTGATCCGCCCCCCGCTGCCGCTCGGCGGCGTCCTCGGCGGCCCCGGCGACGCGCTCGCCGAGATGCGGTCCCCGAGGCGGATCAACCGGATCGACGTGTTCCTCGAACCCGGGGCCGACCGCGACGCGGCCGAGGCCGGCGTCAACGCGGTGGTCGCCAAGCGGGCCGCCGTCCGCACCCCCGAGACCCAGCGCCGCAGCACGCAGGAGGTGGTGGACGGCGTCCAGATCGGGTTCCTCGTGTGCGCCGCCGGCGCGATGATCGTCGGCCTGTTCCTCGTGTACAACGCGATGGCCGTGACGGTCGCCGAGCGGCGGCAGGACATCGGCATCATGCGGTCGGTCGGCGCGACCCGCGGGCAGATCGTGATGCTGTTCGCGGGCATGGCCGCGGTGCTGGGCCTGATCGGTGCGGCGGGCGGGGTGCCGCTCGGAATCGGCCTCGCCGAACTCGCGCTGTCGCAGCTCCGCGTCGAACTGGAGTCGATGTTCCTCAACCCGGCCGTGAACCCGACGCGGCTCTCGGTCGAGTCGGTCGCGGTCGCGGTGCTGGCCGGCGTGCTCACCGCGGTGTTCGCGGCGCTCGTGCCGGCGATCCAGGCCGCGAGCGACGACCCGGCCCACGTCGTCCGCCGCACCGCGGCCGGCGCGAAGGGGTCGTGGCGGCTCGTTCACAGGCTCGCGTGCGTCGCGCTCGTCGGCGGCGGCGTCGCGATGGTCCTGCTCCGCGACTCGCTCCCGGCCCGGCTCGGGGGCATCGGCGGCATGATGGTCGCGCTCGTCGGACTGCTCCTCGCCGCGCCAATCCTGGTGGGAGCGATCGTTTCGGCGCTACTGCCGCTGATCCGCGTGACGTGCCCGATCTCGGTGCGGCTCGCGTTCGACAACCTGTCGCGCGCCCCGGGCCGCACGGGGGTGGTGATCGGCGCGCTCGGGGCCGGCGTCGCGCTCATGTTCCAGACCGCGGGCGTCGGCCGCAGCAACGAGGAGCCGGTGACCACCTGGATCGCGCAGGTGGTGCAGGCCGACCACTTCGTCTTCAGCGGGAACATGACGGCCGCGAACAGCTCGAACTCGCCGATGGCCCCCGGCATCGCCCGCGATTTGCGCGCGCTCCCGGAGGTCGATCGCGTCATGACGATCCGCTACGCCCGACCCGAGTTCAACGGCACGGTCGTGTGCCTGATCGCGATGGACGCGGTGGACTACGCGCGGGCGACCCGCGACCGCGTCCCCACCGGGCTCCCGGACCTGGAAAAGTTCCTCGGCCTGCCCGGCACGAACGACGTGCTGGTGAGCGAGAACTTCGCCCGCCGGCAGAGCGTGAAGATCGGCGACACGATCACCCTCCCCGGGCCGACCGGCCGGGTGCCGCTCCGCGTCGTCGGCACCGTCGTCGACTACTCGTGGAGCCGCGGCACCGTGTTCATGGACCGCACGCGGTACGCCGAGCTGTTCGGCGACGAGCTGATCGACATGTGCCACGTGTTCCTGAAGTCGAGCCGCAACGGGACCGCGGCGCGCGACCCGGGCCTGGAGGCGTTCGTCGCCGACAAGGGGCTGTTCGTCACCGACCGCGACGGGCTGCGGAAGTTCCTCTCGGAACTCATCAACCGCATCTACCAGTTGGCGTACCTCCAGCAGATCGTCGTCGGCGTGGTCGCGGCGCTGGGCGTCGTGACGGCGCTCCTCATCTCGGTGCTGCAGCGGAAGCGCGAACTCGGGCTGTTGCTCGCGATCGGCGCGACGCCGGGGCAGGTGCTGCGGTCGGTGATGGCCGAGGCGGTGCTGCTGGGCGTGTTCGGCACGGCGCTGGGCATCCTCATCGGGATGCCGATGGAGTGGTACGTGCTGAAGGTGGTGATGGTGGACGAGTCCGGGTTCGTGTTCGACGTGGTGTACCCGTGGAGGGAGGCGCTGGGCATCGCGGGCGTGTCGATCCTCACGGCGACCCTGGCCGGCCTGCTCCCCGCGTGGCGCGCGATCCAGACCCGCATCCCCGACGCACTGCAATACGAGTGATTTGTGTTTGAGCCCCGGAGGGGCGGCGGATGGTAGCCAGGGGTGGAGTGCAGCGCAACCCCTGGTCCCCGGCGTCGGCCCCCGGACCAGGGGTTTGCCCGAAGCGGGCCGCACCCCTGGCTACCATCCGCCGCCCCT
>NZ_JBHYGG010000140.1:0-8175 GCF_051859125.1 Gemmata sp. | reverse complement strand
GAGAGGTCGCGACGAGGCTCTGCGAGTCGCGGGTGAGGGGGCACGCGACACCACCTCACCAACTACGCGGAACCATTCCGCCACCGCTTCTCAAGCGTAACCCGTGGTATTCGCCTCCCCCTGGTGGGGAAGTTCTCTCCGCGTCTTCGAGGAGCGGGGGGACGTCCCTGAGCGCGTGATGCCTTCCCCCCACCCGGCTCGCCGAGCTTCGCCACCCTCCCCCACAAAGTGGGAGGGCAAGAGTGCGCCACAGTTACCGATCACACGGATTCGGTATCACCCCTTCCCCCCCGCCAGCACCTGTTCCAGGTCCGGCAGGTTGACCGGCTTGACCAGGTGCCCGTCGCACCCCGCCTCGCGCGACCGCTCCCGGTCGTTCTCCTGCCCCCACCCGGTGAGCGCGACGATCGTGATCCCGCGGCCCCACGGCTGCTCGCGGATCCGGCGGGTCGCGTCCAGCCCGTTGAGCCGGGGCATCCCGACGTCCATGAGGATCACCTCGGGGCGGAACGCGGCGGCCGCCGCGACCGCCTCCAGGCCGTCGTGCGCCGTGCGGACCTCGTGGCCGCACAGGAGGAGCATCTGGGACAGGGACTCGGCCCCGTCGCGGTTGTCGTCCACCACGAGCACCCGGCGGGCCGCGCCCGGCCCGTGCGGGGCGTCGTCGGGGGCCGGTTCCGGGGCCGCGGGCGGCTCGAGGGCCGGCAGGGTGACGGTGAACTCGCTGCCCCGCCCCTGCCCCTCGCTCCGCGCCGCGACGGTGCCGCCGTGCATCTCGACCAGGCCCTTCACCAGCGCCAGCCCGATGCCGAGCCCGCCGGTGCTGCGCTCGGTCGACCGGTCCACCTGGGAGAACATGTCGAAGACCCGGGGCAGCGCCTCGGCGGGGATGCCGATGCCGGTGTCCCGCACCGTGACGGCCACGGCCCCGGCGCGGGGCTCGGCCGCCAGCCAGATCCGCCCGCCCCGCTCGGTGTACTTGGCGCTGTTGGTGAGCAGGTTCGAGAGCACCTGCGAGAGCCGGGTCAGGTCGGCGTCGAGGAGCACCGGCCGGGGCGGGAGCGAAACGACCAGCTCGTGCCCCGCCTCCTCGATGCCGGGCCGGGCGGTCTCCACCGCGCTGCTCACGACGTCCGCCAGCGCCACCCGGGTGCGGCGCAGCTCCATCTTGTGGCGGCCGATGCGGGACACGTCGAGCAGGTCGTCGATCATCCGCACCATGTGCGCGAGCTGCCGGTCCATCATCTTCTGTGCCCGGTCCCGGGCCGCCCGGTCGTCCGACAGGCGGAGCACCTGGAGCCCGTTGCGGATGGGCGCGAGGGGGTTCCGCAGCTCGTGGGCCAGCAGCGCGATGAAGTCGTCCTTCTTCCGGTCGGCCTCGCGGAGAGCGTCCTCGGCCTCCTTCTGGTCCGTCACGTCCAGGTAGGCCCCGATCAGGAGCGCTGGGCGCCGGGCCGGGCCGGCCCCGTCGAACAGGGCGCGGCCGCGGACCCGGAGCCACCGCACCGCGCCGCCGACCCGCACGATCCGCTGCTCGACCTCGAACACGCCCGGCCCGGCCGGGTCGAGGGCGGCCCCCACGTGCCGCAGCACCGCGTCCCGGTCGGCCGGGTGGAAGTGGGTCTGGACCCGCGCGAACGTGGTGCGGGTGTCGGCCCACCCGTAGATGTCCCGCCCGGGCTCGTTGACCGTCACCGCGTCGGTCGCCAGGTCGACCTCGAACGTCCCCATCCGCGCGATGGCGACCGCCAGTTGGAGCCGCTCGTCGCGCTCGCGGAGGGCCGCCTCGGCCCGCATCCGCTCGGTCAGGTCCACCCCGTGGGCCAGGACCCCCGACACCGCCCCGCCCGCGTCCCGCACCGGCTGGTAGACGAACTCGAGGACCCGCTCCTCCAGCCGCCCGCCCCGCAGGAGCGAGACCCGGGCGTCGGTGCCGACGAACGGCTCCCCGGTCCGGTACACCGCGTCGAGGACCTCGAAGAAGCCCTGGCCCGCGACCTCCGGCAGCGCCTCGCGCACGGGCCGGCCGATGATGTCGCGCCCGCCGACGAGTTCGAGGTACCGGTCGTTGGCCCGCTCGAACACGTGGTCCGGGCCGCGGACCACGCACATGAACGACGGGGCCCGCTGGAACACGTCGGCCAGGCGGCCCCGCTCGGCCTCGACCTCGCGGAGCAGCCGCTCCCGCTCGGCCTCGGCCCGCTTCCGGTCGGTGACGTCGGTGAACAGGACCGCGACGGTCCGGCTCCCGGGGCCGCCCGTCCGCGAGGCGAACACGTCGAACCACCGGCCCATGGCCGCCGACCCCTCGACGACCCGGGCGGGCTCTCCGGTCGCGGCCACCCGCCCGTAGAGCTCGACCCACCGGTCCTCCAGGCCGGGCACGAGCTCGCGGGCCGTCCGCCCGACGGGGCGGGCCAGCCCGGTCTGCCGCTCGAACACCGGGTTGGCTTCGAGGAACCGGTAGTCGGTCGCCGCCGGGCCGTCGAACAGCACCTCGACGACGCAGAACCCCTGGTCGATGGAGGTGAACAGGGCCCGGTACCGCTCCTCCGACGCGCGGACGGCGTCCTCGGCCCGCTTCTTCTCGGTCGCGTCCCGGAACACCTTGCCGAACCCGCGGAGCTCCCCGCCCGGGCCGCGGAAGCCGACCGTGACCCCCTCGGCGAAGAACCGCGTCCCGTCCTTGCGCTGGTGCCACCGCGTGTTCTCGGACCGCCCGGTCGCGGCCGCCCGGTCCGTCTCGGCCACCGGCACCCCGGCGGCGCGGTCCTCGGGGGTGAAGATGACGGCCACGGGCCGCCCCAGCGCCTCGTCGGCCCGCCACCCGGTGATCCGCTCGGCCCCGCCCAGCCACTCGACGGCCCGGTCGTCCGGGTCGGAGATGATGACCGCGTAGTCGGTCGCGTTCTCGAGGAACAACTGGAGCCGCTCGTCCCGCTCCCGCAGGGCCGCCTCGGCCCGCTTGCGGGCGGTCACGTCGCGGGTCACGGCGAGCTGGGCGAACCCGCCCCGCGGGGCCGGGAGCGGGACCGCGGTCGACTCCATGTGCCGCCGGGTGCCCCGGAGCCCGACGACGTCGAACTCCAGGGTCCCCCGCTCGCCCCGGCACACGCGCTCGTTGAACGCGGCGAACCGGTCCCGGTCCTCGGGGGCGACGACGCCGTACACGCTCCGGCCGAGGGCCGCCTCGTCCCCCTCGATCATGGCGAGGCCGGCCCTGTTCATCTGGAGCAGGGTGCCGTCCGGGGCGACCAGCTTGACGCACTCCGGGGACGCCTCGACGGTCGCCCGGTACCGGCCCTCGCTCTCCCGCAGGGCGCGGTCCACCCGGGCGCGCTCCAGCGCCTCCCAGCACCGCCCCACGACCGCCGTGATCACCTCGACCTCGGCCGCGGACCAGCGGCGGGGCGCCGCCTGGTGGACCGCCATCGCGGCGGTGAACCGGCCGCCCTTGTGGAGCGGGACGCAGACGACCGCGCGGATGGTCGCGGCCCGGTACGCCGGCAGGTCGGCGGGGCCGACCCGCGGGTCCGCGTCCGCGTCCGCGACGACGAACGGCTCGTTCGCCCGCATCAACCGGTGGTGTTCGGTCCCGAACGCGGCGACGGGCCACCGGCCGACGATGCTCGGCACCCCGCGCGCGTGGTCCCCGGTGATGACGTAGACCGCCTCGTCCTCGACCTCCGCGTACGCGCACCGGTCCGCGCCCAGGTGCTCGGCCAGGAGACGGGACGAGGCCGCCATGATCGCGGCCGGGTCGGTCAGGGCCTGGGTCCGCCCCGCCAGCTCCGACAGGACGCGGTGCCGCCCCTCGCTGTGCCGCAGGGCCTCCTCGGCCGCCTTGCGGGCGGTGACGTCCTGGACCACCCCGATCATCCGGACCAGGCGGCCCGTCTCGTCGTACACCCCGCGGCCGCGGGCCGCCACCCACCGCCCGCTGACGAGCGGGTACTCGATGCCGTAGTCCGCGCGCGAGGCCGCGGCCCGGGCCGCGGCCTCGCGCGCCCGGTCCCGGGAATCGGGGGGCAGGAGCCCGCGGAGCTGCTCCCGGGGGTGCGGGCGGTTCGGGTCGACGGCGTAGATCGCGCCCGCCCGCGCGGACAGGGTCATGGCGTCGGTGGCCGGGTCCCACTCCCACGTGCCCAGCTCGCCCGCGTCCAGCGCCAGCCCCAGGGTCTCGACCAGCCGCACCCGGGCCGCCTCGGCCCGGGTCCGCTCGGTGACGTCCCGGAACACCAGGACGGCCCCCTCGACGGCCCCGCCGGCCCCCCGGATCGGGGCGGCGCTGTCGTCGATGGGCCGCTCGGTGCCGTCCCGGGCAATCAGGACGGTGTGGTTCGCCAGCCCGACGACGACGCCCTCCTGCATCGCCCGGGCCGCCGGGTTCTCGACCGGCCGGCGGGACGACGCGTTGACGATGCGGAACACGGCGTCGAGCGGCCGGCCCGCCGCCTCGGTGGTGCCCCACCCGGTCAGCCCCTCGGCCACCGGGTTCAGGAACGTGACCCGGCCGGCCCCGTCGGTGGCGACCACCGCGTCGCCGATGCTGGACAGCGTCACCCGGTACCGCTCCCGCTCCGCGCGGAGCGCGTCGGCCGCCCGCTCGCGCTCGGCCAAGAGGTCGCGGACCGTGTACTGGCGCGCCCGGTCGCGCAGGGCGGCGCGGACGGTGCTGACGAGCGCCGAGACCGGGACGGGGCGCTTCACCAGCGTCACCGGGCCGACCGACTCCAGCGCCCGCAGCAGGTGCGGGGGGTCCGCCCCGGGCGGGGTGAGGACGATCAGCGGCAGGTCGGACCACGGCGGTTGCGCCTTGAGGGCCGCCGCGAGGCTGTTCGACGCGTCGCCCAGCACGGCCTCGGCGGTGACCAGGGCCGCGCCGGCCCCGCGGCCGATCTCCCGGCACACGTCCGCGATCCCGGCGCACCCGACCGAGCGGACGCCGGCGTCGGCGAGCAGGGCCCGGCTCGCCGCGGCGTCCCGCGCCGTCGGGGCCAGCACGAGCACGCGGCCCCCCAGGTCGTCCGGCCCCCCGTCACTCATCCTTCGGCCCCGCAGTGCCCGGCTCCGGTCCGTGGTACGTGGGCGTGCCGCCGAGGACGCCGTGGAACTCGCGGAGCGGCTCCCCGACCCTGATGCCCGTGGCGCCCAGACTCAACTCGCGGATGGTCCGCTCGTGCGGGCCGGTCCGCTTCTTGACGACGGAGATCGCCTGCCGCACCTCGCCCCGGGCCTCGAAGTACCGGAACAGGACCACCGTGTCGCCCAGGTACGTGGTGTCCACCGGGGTGACCATCTGGCCGACGAGCCCGTGCTGGGCGACCAGGAGGAACGTGACCGCTCCCATGTGCCCGAGGTACGTGAGCAGCTCGTGGAGCTGGGCGTGGAGGAACTTCTCCTCGGGCATCGCGTTCAGGTACCCGTTCAGGCTGTCGATGACGACGACCTTCGCCCCCGGGTTCCCGCCCCCGCCCTCGGCGGCCCGGCGGACCAGGTGGGCGAACTCGCCGGGGGACAGCTCGGCCGTGTCGATCGGGTGGACGGTGATGAGGCCCGCCGCGACGAACTCGGCGATGCCCATGCCGAGCCCCTCGGTCCGCTCGAGGACGGTCTCGATCCGCTCGTCGAACGCGAAGACCACGGCCCGCTCGCCGCGGCCGGCCGCGGCGCGGGCGTACTGCATGGCGAGGGTGGACTTCCCGCACCCGGCCGGGCCGATGAGGACGGCGCTGGTGCCGTACTGGAGCCCGCCGCCGAGGAGGGCGTCCAGCCCGGCGTTGTCGGACCTGAGGAGCCCGCGCTTCGGGCCCCGCGCGTGCTCCCCGGCGACGAGCCGCGGGAACACGTCCAGCCCGCCCCGCTCGATGACGAAGTCGTGGTACCCGCCCCGGTACTTCTGCCCGCGGAGTTTCACCACCCGCAGCCGCCGCCGCTCGGCCCCGTACTCGGGCGAGAGCTGCTCCAGGTTGACGACCCCGTGCGCGATGCTCTGGAGCTGCAGGTCCTCGTCCGCGGCCGTCAGGTCGTCGAGCAGGAACACCGTGCACTCGCGGCCGATGAAGTACTGCTTGAGGGCGAGCACCTGGCGGCGGTACCGCAGGGCGCTCTGGGCCAGCAGCCGCACCTCCGACAGGGAGTCGATCACGACCCGCCGGGGCTTGATGCGGTCGACCTCGGCCAGGACCGCCTTGGTGGTGACGCCGAGTTCCACCTCGGACGGCCGGAACATCGCGTTCTGGTTGTCCGGCTCGAGTTCGGACTCAGGGGCCACGAGTTCCAGGACGTCGATCCCGTCGAGCGACCAGCCGTGCGACCGGGCCACGGCGGCCAGTTCGGCCCGCGTCTCGGACAGGGTCACGTAGAGCACCCGCTCCCCGCGCCGCACGCCCTCCAGGAGGCAGTCCAGTGCCAGCGTGGTTTTGCCGGACCCGGGGTTGCCCTCGACGAGGTACAGGCGGTTGGGCGTGAACCCGCCCCCGAGCACGTCGTCGAGACCGGACACGCCCGTGGCGAGGAGCGGCGGGGGGGTGCCGGTCGGTTCGGGATCGGACATCGGCGTAACCCAGGCGAATAAAGCGAATAAACGAGCGGACCGGCCGCCCCGGTCCCGCCCCCGATGGTCAACTCTGCCGCCCCCGCGGAGTCACCGGCCCCGATCGGGGCGGCGCGGTCCGACCGCCACCGGACCCCCCTATATCGTAGGAGAGCGGGCGGCAGCGGCTCCCGCGAGGGCGGGTGAAGAACACTTCAGCCTCGCGTCGGAATGCAAGTTCCGCGCCAACGCCGGTTCCTTTTCCGTCCGCCCGTCGGCGCGACGCGACTTTCGCCCCGACACAACCCCGCGGCGGACCGGGTCCGCACCCGCCCCGCGGCCGCGCGCCTCGTGGCACCGTGATTGCTCCCCTGCGTGGCGGAGGGAACGTGCGGCGGCAACCCCTCACCCAACGTTACGCTCGGCAGAACGGCACCGCCGACCGCATCCACAGTTCGCGTCCGGCCGGCGACGGGTGCCCGCACCCCTGGGAAGTGCTGCCGCGCGACCTATCGACGTGCGGGCCGCTCTCGGCGGCGACGGATCGTGAGCCGACACGGGGCCTCGAACACCTCCCATGAAGACCACCACCAAACCGCCGCGCGCCGTTCGGGTCGGGTGCGCCGGCTGGGCCGTTCCGAAAGCGTCCGCGGACGCGTTTCCGGCCGCGGGCACCCACCTGTCCCGGTACGCCGGGCGGCTCCCGGCGGTGGAGGTCAACTCCTCCTTCTACCGGCCGCACAAGCCCTCCACCTATGCGAAGTGGGCCGCGTCGGTGCCGGGGGGCTTCCGGTTCGCGGTCAAGGTGCCGAAGGAGGCGACGCACGTGCGGCGGCTGGCCGACCCCGGGGACGTGCTCGACCGGTTCGTCCCGGAAGCGACCGCGCTGGGGGAGAAGCTCGGGCCGCTGCTGGTCCAGCTCCCGCCGAGCCTCGCGTTCGACGCGGGCACCGCGGACCCGTTCTTCGCCGCGCTGCGGGACCGGTTCGACGGGGCCGTGGTGCTCGAGCCCCGGCACGCGACGTGGTTCGAGAGCGGGGCCGAGCGGCTCGCGACCAAGTTCCGCGTGGCGCGAGTCGCCGCGGACCCGGCCGTGGCCGCGGGGGCCTCGGCCCCGGGCGGGTGGGACGGACTGGTGTACTACCGGCTGCACGGGTCGCCGCGGGTGTACTACTCGGCCTACGACGACGAGTACTTGAAGGACCTCGCGACCAAGCTGTCCGGGGCGGCCGAATCGGCCGAGGTGTGGTGCGTCTTCGACAACACGGCCGAGGGCGCGGCGACGGTCAACGCGCTCGACCTGCTCGGCCGCGTCGGGGTGGGCTGAGCGGTGGCGCGGGGAACGCGGCCCGCACCGGCCGCGCGTTGCGGGGAGCGGCCGGTGCGGGCCGCGGCACGAGCGGTCAAGAGTTAGAATTGATGGCCGAACGAACCGCGTGCTTGAGAAGCGGCTCAGGTGGCCCCCCCTCACCCGCCGCGAAGCGCGGCGACCTCGCCCCGTAGGAACGGGGCGAGGTGTTGTCCTGTGCCCACTCAAGCGGGGCGAATGGGCGAGCAATGGAGTAGCACCGGCGCGCCCCACCTCGCCCCCGGTCTCGGGGGAGAGGTCGCGACGAGGCTTTGCGAGTCGCGGGTGAGGG
>NZ_JBHYGG010000139.1:0-8445 GCF_051859125.1 Gemmata sp. | reverse complement strand
TGGAGGCAGGCACGAATGCCTGCCCCACCAGAAGCAACTGATCCACGCGGTTCGGTATGCTACCCAGTTCGATTGATCCGTCGGTGTTCTGTAGCCGGCCCCTGTGAGGCCGGGCCTCGGGGAGTCCCCAACGCACCGGCCCCACAGGGGCCGGCTACAGGAATGATCGATCGGATTCGGTACGACGTGCTGATGAAGCGGTGGGGCCCGCCCGTCGCGCCGGGTGGGCCGTTGGGGTCAGCGCTTCCGCTTCGCCGCGGCCCCGCCGCTGCCGTTCTTCGCGGCCGCGACCGGCTCGTCTTCCTCCTCGCTGTCCTCCCCGTCGGCCGCCTCGGCGTCGATGTTGATGACGCTGTCGGCCAGTTCGGTCAACTTCTTGTCGGCCGCGCCCTCCTCGTTGAGCGTCTCCTGGAGCAGGGCGGCGGCGTCGGCGAACCCCAGGAGCGTGGCGAACGAGCGGACGCACCCGTAGCCGGCCATCTCGTAGTGTTCGACCCGCTGGGCGCACGCGATCAGGGCGGCGTCGATCACGGCGGGGTCGCCGACCTCTTCGAGGACCTCCTTGCCCTCCTCGATCAGCCCTTCCATCGCCTTGCACTTCTTCCCCTTGGGGCTCACGCCGAGTTCCGTGAACACCCCGTCGAGCCGCTCGATCTGCTTGCGGGTCACCTCCAGGTGCTCCTGGAACGCGGCCCGGAGTTCCGGGGCCGAGGCCTTCTTCGCCATCCGCGGCAGCGCCTTGAGGAGCTGGTTCTCGGCGTTGTACAGGTCCTTCAACTCGTTCACGTACAGGTCGTGGAGGGTCTCCATCGGCATAACGAACTCCGGTTCGGGTTGGTCGGCGGGCGGACCCCTTGGAACGAGCAATTCACGGGCCGCGCCACCGGGCGCTACGCCCCGCTCGCGGCCAGGGCGGCGAAGTCGATCTCGGCGGCCGGCGGCGTCGGGGCCGACAGCACCCGCCGCATGAGGGCGAGCGCCGCGTCGCGGTCGGCGGGGTCGTTCGACGCGACCCCGTCGGCCGGGACCACCACCCGCAGGTCCCGCATGTACGCGTCGTTGGCGGTGAACAGGACGCACATGTCGGCGGCGAACCCGCCGATCACGACGGTCCGCACCTTCAGGTGCCGGAGCAGCACGTCGAGCGTGGTCGAGAAGAACGCCGAGTGCTTGGGCTTGATGACGAAGTAGTCGTCCGGGTCGGGCAGGAGCAGTTCGGCAACCGGCCCCCCGGCGCACCCCTGTTCCCGGCACCGCTCGACGACGGCCGACAGGTCGGACCGCCACCGCCCGAAGTTGTCGTTGGCGTAGACGACCGGCGCGCCCGCGGCCCGCGCCCGCGACTTGAGGGCCGCGAGTTGCTCCGCCGCGGCCACGGCGGTTCTCAGTAACTTCGGGGCGTCGGGGAAGTCCATGGGGTTGATGACGTCCACGAGGAGGAGGGCCACGGGGCGTGGTTCGGGCTCGCCGCCGTGGAGGTTCTCGCTGTGTCGGGGCATGATGCACCTGGGGGAGGGCGACACCCCGGGGGTACGGCAACCCGCGTACCACCGGAGGCCGGCCCGCGGCGGCACAGGTGTTGCGTCTTCGGGATGCGGGACGGTGTGGGAACGGATCGAAGGGTGACGCGACGTGGCGAAGAAGAACCCCGAGCGAACGGTCGGCGGGCGGTACCCGGTGACGCCGGACGGGCGGTACTTCGTCGTCCGCGGGCGGCTGTGGCGGACGACGAACCCGGCGCTCCCCGAGGCGGAGCGGCTCCGCCAGGTCGGCATCCTGGCGCGGGCGCGGTCGGCGCTCCGCCGGGCCGCCGGGTCGTCGCCCGGTGAGCGGAAGGCGGCCCGGGGGCAGGTTCAGGAGTCGAAGACGGCGCTGGGCGAGCGCGGCCCGGTGTGGTGGACCGACGGGGCACCGGACTACAACCGGCACATGGCCGTCAACACCCCGTACCGCGAGTGGTTCGAGGCGCTCCCGGCCCCCTGAATCACACCAAGTACTGGTGATGGCTCACTGTAGCCGGCCTCTGTGAGGCCGGGCGTCTGCGAGTCCCACGGCACCGACCTCACAGAGGCCGGCGACAGAACGAAGACGAATCACCCGGATCCGGCGTCACACCTCGACCGTTTCCAGGTACTCGGAGATCGCGCCGCGGGTGCTCCGCACGGCCCGCCAGTACGCGGCGAGGACGAGCAACCAGCCGACCATGAGCGCGGCCTGCTCGTACATCCGCACCGCGTCGGTCACCGGCCGCGGCTGGAACCGCTTCTCGTACACCATCCAGCCGATCGTCGCGGCGGCGGCCGCGACCGCGACCACGAGCCCGAGCAGGCCCACGGCGCGCGCCGCCTGCGGCCGCTTCAGCGTCGCCCCGGCCGAGACGAGCCCGGCCAGGAACCAGAACTCGGCGGCCGCCGCGAGGACCAGGAACGCGTACCGGAAGTACGGGTACTCCTCCCGCATCGCCAGCTTGTCGCACCCCGCGGCCGCGAGCAGCGCGGCGACCGCGAACGGGGTCGCGAGCCCGCTGAGGACGAACATCCCCTTCGCGCCGCTGCTCCGCGGCACGCCGCCGCACGCGAGCCGGCCGAGCGACAGGAACAGCCCGCCCAGGACGACCGGCACGCCGTACCCGGCGAGGTTCACCAGCTCTTCCTTGCTCAGCATGACCGAGTTGGGGTCGGTCGTGTTGACGTACCCGGCGATCGTCACCCAGTCGCCGCCGGGGCCGCGGGGCAGCGCCACGCCGCCCTTCACGCAGGCGGCCTTGGCGAACCCGACGAACGCCGGCAGCGCCAGCATGAACAGGCCCAGGAGCACCCAGAACATGCCGCGGCGGGCCTTCTTCCAGCCCGGGATCGCCAGCGGCTCGGCCGGTCCCATCGACGACGCCCCGATCGGCCCGGACCCGACCCCGGTGCCCAGCGGCCGCCCGGCCGCGCCGCCGAGCCGGGTCATCGACTCGCGGGACCGACTGGCCGCCGCCGACGCGGGCGCGGCCGCGGGCGGGAGCTTGGGGAACGGGTCGAACCCGGGCGACGACGGGGCCCGCACCGGCGGGAACACCGGGGCCGGGCCGGGCGGGGCGTTCTGGACCGGGGGGAACGGGCTCGGCCGCGGCGGGGGCGAGTCGGCCCCCCAGTCGGTCGGGCTCGCGACCGTGGGCCCGCCCGGGTGCGGGTTCTGCCGCGTGGGAACGGTGCCGATCCCGTCGTCGTCGTCGAGCGGGGACCGCTGCTGCTGCGCCTGCTGCTGGGCCTGGTCGTGCTGGGCCTGTTCCTGCTCGTCGCCGGTGGGCACGGGAACGGGCTCGGCGCAGTACGGGCACTTGACCCGCTTCCCGGCGGACTCGTCCCGCGCGCGGAACCGCTTCCCGCACGACGGACAACCCAGTGTGATCGGCATGACACTTCTCGAGGTGTGATCGGCAGCCAACGTCTCGACATAGTAAGCGGGCGGCGGCCCCCGCGGAACCCCGCGCCCGCGAAAATGCCCCGGCCCCCCGGCCGCGCCCCAGAAGCCAGCGACCGGGGGCCGTAGAAGCCCCCGGTCGCCATCTCTGCCCGCCCGCTCTGGCCCCGCCTCAGCTCTCGGGGGTCACGCCGAGGACGACGACGAAGTTCGCCGCCAGCTCGCCGACCTTCGAGTCCTTCACCTTCGCGAAGTCCACGGTGATCGCCTCGCGCTGCTTCGCGTCCTTGACGCTCTTCCAGATGCCGTCCCGCTCGTTGCCGGGGTGGTCCTTGACGTACAGTTGCGTGTTGAGCAGGCTCTTGTTCCCCTTCTTCACCTTGACGTGAATGTGCGGGGTGCGGCCGGGGTACGGCACGGGCTTGATGGTGCGGAAGTAGTACTCGCCGGTGCTCCCGGTGACGAACCGCCCGAACCCCTGGAAGTTCTTGTCCTGCTTGTCCTTCTTCTTGTCGCTGTCGGCGGTGTGCAGGTACACCCCGTTGCCGTCGCACTGCCAGATCTCGACCACGGCGTTCTTCAGCGGGTTCCCCTTGGCGTCGAGGACCTTGCCCGTCAGGTGCGTGATCTCGCCGACGCCCGGGGTGATGCCGTCGTTGATGACGAGCAGGTCGTTGTCGGTGTCGAGCGGGAGCTTGTTGGGGTAGAACGGGCCCTCGGTCTGGTCCGGGGTGCGGGTGAGTTCCTCGGCGAACGCGCCCTTCACGGTCCAGAACGGGAGAACGGTCGCGGCCGCGGCGGACCGGAGGAACAAGCGGCGGGTCGGGTCGTAGAGAGGGGTCGTCATGCGTGCGGCTCCTGGGGCGGTTCGCGGCGGGCGGTGCGGGGCGTGTTCCCCGCACCTTAAACGGAGACGGGGCCGCCGGAACCCGCATTCGCGCGAGAATCCGGCCGTTACGCGGCGTTACTTCTTCGCCGCAAGCCACTCGGCGAGGGCGCGGATCTGCTCGGGGGTCATCTTGTCGCCGAACGCGGGCATGAGCCGGGCGTCGGGCCGCATGCTCTTGGGGTTGGCGACGTAGGCGGCGATCCAGTCGGGGGTCATGCCGGTGGCCGAGCCGATGCGCGACAGGTCGGGCCCTTTGGACCCGCCGAGCGTCGGGCCGCCGGGCTCACCGGCGCGGGCGTGGCACCTGGCGCAGTGGTGCAGGTACAGCGCCTCGGGATCGGTCCCGGCCGGGCCGGGCGGCTCGGCGCACCCCGTGAGCGCGACGACCGAGAGGCAGAGCAACGAGGCGATGGAGAAACGGACAGAAGGCATTGCGGGGGTCTCGACCGGAAAGGTACGGTCACGGGTTTGCCGCAGGTGGCCGAAGCACACCAATGACCGCCGCCAGAACTCGTTGAAACGCGGGCTCGGATAGCTTACCGACGGACCTCTGAATCAGCGATTGGCTCGCGGTGAAGAGCTTCCCGGGGCGGGCGAAACTTGCAACGAGCAACCCGCCGCGAGTGAAATCCACAGCGTCGAGGGCGACGGCTGCGGGGTCACCGTATGCGTTGCTCGTAATCTGGCACAGCAGCCAGTCCCCGCGCCCCGCATCCGCGAGGCACACGTCGGGGCGCAGTTTCGACGAGGACAGGTCCGAGAAGGGGAACGTGACGAGGACTACGTCCCCGATTGCAGGTGCGCCCACGCGGCGTCCTCCTCGGGACAGTTCCAGTCCGCGAGTGCTGCCTCGCTGAGCAGTGCCGCCTCGTTGGGATGCGGCGGGGGCTCCTCGTCGAGAATGGTCACGAGGGCGCGCCGCGCAGCGGCGAGCGGAACGGCTTCGAGGAGCCGCACCACCCCATCGGTGCCGATCACAGCTTCGACGGTGCGAATCATACCCCGACTATAACGCACCGGCGGAGACACGACAACCGCTCGAGCCCCACAACCGCCCCAGGGTTTGCGCCCTGGGCTGGGCACTGCCGCCCGCTCCGGGGGCTCCGGGTCTTGAGTCCCGGAGGGACGCCAGTCCGTAGCCCGGGGTGTAAACCCTGGGACCGGTGGTGCAAATCCCGAGTCCGAGGGTACAAACCCCTCGTTCCCCGCCGCGCGTCCCGACTCACCTTCACCCGCCGGTGCGGCGGCCGTACCATTGCGGTATGTTGCGCGAACTCGCCGTCCAAAACCTCGCCCTCATCGAAGACGTGCGCGTCGAGCTGCACCCGGGGTTCTGCGCCTGGACCGGTGAAACTGGTGCTGGGAAGTCCTTGCTCCTCGGGGCGCTCGGCCTGCTCCTCGGCGAGCGGGGCAACGCCGACCTCATCCGCACCGGGGCCGACGAACTCCGCGTCACCGGCCGGTTCGAGCTGACCCGCCCCGAGCAGCGGGCCGTCGCCGCCGAGATCCTCCAGTCGCCCGTCGAGGACGACGACCTCATCCTCACGCGGCGGCTCAGCCGCTCCGGGCGCAGCTCCGCGCTCGTCAACGACGTGCCGGTCGCCGTCGCCACGCTCCGCCGCATCGGCGAAATGCTGGTCGACGTGCACGGCCAGCGCGAGAGCTACTCGCTCCTCCAGCCCGCGTACCAGTTGGAGCTGCTCGACGCCTTCGGGCGGCTCGGCGACCAGCGGAAGAAGTACGACGCCGCCGCCGACACGGTCCGCGGGCTGCGGAAGAAGTTCAAGGACCTCTCCGACGCGCGAACGAACCGGCAGCGCGAGCTCTCGCTGGTGCGGTTCGAGCGCGAGGACCTCGACAACGCCAAGCTCCAGCCGAACGAGCTCCCGGCGCTGCTCAAGGAGAAGGACACGCTCGTTCACGCTCAGAGCCTCGCGCAGTTCACCGGCACCGTCGCGGCCCGGCTCGGGGACGACGACGGGGCCGTGAGCCAGGTGCTCGGCCGGCTGATCAAGGAGGCGAACCGCTGGGCGGGCCTCGACGCGAAATTGAAGGAGGTGAGCGAGCGGCTCGAAGCGCTGCGGCCCGAGGTCGACGACCTCGCCGACACCTGCCGCGACCTGTCCGAGCGGTTCGAGGCCGACCCCGACCGGCTCGAAGAGGTCGAGTCGCGGATCGGGTTCCTCAAGAAGCTCCAGTCCCGCTACGGCAAGACCCCCGACGAACTCGTCGAGTACCGCACAACGCTCGACGCCAAGGAGAAGTCGCTCCAGCAGCAGGAGGACGACCTCGCGGGCATCGACGGCGAACTGAAGGCGGCGTGGGCGGAACTCAAGAAGGCCGCGGCCGCCCTCAGCGCGTCCCGGGGGAAGGTCGCGAAGAAGCTCGCGGCCGAGGCGCAGAAGCACCTCGTCGACCTCCAGATGCCGATGGCCAAGCTCGACGCGGTCATCGAGGTGCTCGCGCTGCCGCTCGACCCGATGGCCGGCGACGTGCCCGCCACCGGCATCGACCAGCTCGACTTCATGCTCATGGCCAACCCCGGCGAGCCGTCGCGGCCGCTGCGGAAGGTGGCGAGCGGCGGCGAGATGTCGCGGACCATGCTGGCGCTCAAGACCGTGCTGTCGGCGCACGACCCGGTCCGCACGCTGGTGGTGTTCGACGAGATCGACGCGAACGTCGGCGGCCGGCTCGGCGACGTGCTCGGCCAGAAGCTCGCGGCGCTCGGCGAGTCGCACCAGGTGCTGTGCGTCACGCACCTCCCGCAGGTCGCGAGCTACGCGCAGCACCAGTGGACGATCCGCAAATCGACCACCGCGAAGAAGACCGCCACGACGATCACCGCGCTGACGACCGACGAGGCCCGCGTCGAGGAACTGGCGATGATGCTCCGCGGCGAGTCGCGCAGCGAGACCACCCGCAAGGAGGCCGCCGAGATGCTCCGGACCGCCGAGAAGCAGCGGGGGTAACGGCAGGCACGCCCAGAGGTGACCGTGCAGACGCTCTCGATCGGGAAGAAGAAGCGGATCTACGCGGTCGCGTTCTCTCCGTCTGGGGAGGAACTCGCGGCGGTCTGCGGCGACGGCTCCATCCGCGTGTGGACCCTCGCCACCAGAGAGGTTCGCCGCACGGCACCCATCGACCAAATCTCGTCCGGGTACGACATGACGTACCTCGATGAGAACCGGATCATCTTCGGCGGCATCAACCTGTACTGCTGGGATCTCGGGGCGGACACCTGGCACACCATCTCACCGGGCAGTCCGTGGGGCCGTCGCCTGAAGACATCCCCGACCGGCGAATATCTGGCCGAGGTGGATCAGGCACGGTCGACCGACTGGCCCACCGGCCCCTCTCTCCTGGTCCGCACGACGGCGGATTGGGAGCTGCTCCCGGTTATGCCGGGCTCGGACTTCACCACCGGCGGCGTCGCGTTCAGCCGCGACGGGCAACTCATCGCCACCGGGCACATGGCGAGCGTCGGTCAGCGGGTGCGGACCATCGGCATGTTGGGCGGGCCGGCGGTGGAGTACGCGACGAACGACTACGACTACCTCGTCCGCGTCCGCACCATGCCGGACGGCACCGTCACGCGCACCATCGACGGCTGGCAGCAGGCGGTGGCGCACCTGGCGTTCTCGCCGGACGGGCGCTTTCTCGCGGGCACCGCCGGGCCGCGGCTGCGGATCTGGGACCTCGAAGCGAACCGCGAAGTGGCGCTGCACAAGCGCGGCACGAAGCACTTCCAGGGGCTCTCGTTCACCGCGGACGGCCGGTTCCTGGCGACCGTGAGCAACGACGAGACGGTCCGCATCTGGGACGCGCACACCTGGGCCGAGCACACCACGTTCACCTGGCAGATCGGCCGGCTGCTGAACATCGCGTTCGCGCCCGACGGCCTCCGCGTCGCCGCCGGCAGCGACTCGGGGCAGATCGTCATCTGGGACGCGGAGTGAAGAGAAGCGATGGGATGCGGACGACGCGGATCAAAGCGGGATGAGAAGCGGATCAAACAGTGAGCCCGGTTACTGAAGTACGGTCCTGTTGCACTGTTGAGTCGTGCGCCTCACGCGGGCCGCCACGGAGGGCGGCCCCGACAAACCCAGAGCCAGTCCACAGCTAGGGGCCCCCCTCCGTGGCGGGCCGCC
>NZ_JBHYGG010000138.1:0-8587 GCF_051859125.1 Gemmata sp. | reverse complement strand
GGACGGCTGTTGTTTGCTGGGTCTACTCGTGGGCCTCCGGGGGGCCGCCAGGGTGGGCGCCCCCGACAAACCAAACGCGAACTCGCTGGTAGGGGCCGCCCTCCGTGGCGGCCCGCCAACCACTTCATGCGGATCCCAGGAGGAGTTCCGCTGAGCATCCCCCGGTGAGCCACGATTGAATCACAACCGGGCGACTGACGTCCCCGGCCCGCCGAGTCACTTCTTCTCGGGGACGTCCGTGTTGTAGATCCGCACCACGGTGCTCATCTTCGGCTTGAGGAACGACCCGGCGGCCTCGCCCGCGGGCAGGTGGATCTTCACCCGCACCTTGATGATGTTCTTCGTGTCGTCGGCGATCGGCATGACCCGGTCCACCCGACCCGCGTAGGTGCGGCCCGGGTCGGCGGTCGCCACGATCTCGCACCGCTGCCCGACGCGGACGTCCTTGATCTGGTCCTCGCGGACCTCGATCTCGGCCTCCAGGTCGGACAGGTCGGCCATGCTGCAGATGCCGGCCGCGACGTTGAACGACATCGGGCTGACGAGCACCCCGCGGTCCGCGAGCTTGGTCAGGATGGTGCCGTCGATCGGGGCCCGGACCTCGCAGTTCTCCAGCAGCCGCTTCGACTCGGCGAGCCGGCCCTCGGCCTGGATCACCTCGGCCTGGGCGGCGGCGACCTTCTCCTTCCGCGCGCCCATGTTCAGCAGCGCGAGCGTCGCCTCGAGCCGCGACACCCGGGCCGCGGCCCCGTGCAGGTCGGCCTCGGCCTTCTCGAAGTCCTGCTGCGAGACGACCCCGCCGGCCTTCTGCATCTTCATCCGCTGGACCTCCTGGTCGGCCCGGACCAGCATCGCCTTGGCCTCGTCGAGTTCGCCCTGCACCTGCCGCCGCTCGTCGGGCCGGACCGCGTCCCGGCCCAGGTCGGCGAGCCGCTGCTGGGCCGCGACGAGCGAGGCCGCGGCCACGTCGTAGTCGTTCTGGTAGCGGTCCTTGCGGATGCGGGCGAGGACCGTTCCCTTCGTAACCCGGTCCCCTTCCTTGAACGTGATCTGCTGCACCATGCCCGAGACGTCGTCCGGGCTCAGGTTGATCTGGAGGAACGGGGTGACCGTTCCCTTGATCTGGAGGACGAGCGCGTCGGCCGCCGCCGCCGGAGCCTGGTTCGTGCCGCCCGAAGTGGCGGGGCCGCCGGCACCCGGCCCGCTCGCGACCGGCCCCGCGGCCCCGGGCGCGCCCCCGGCGCCCGGCTCGGCGGCCTTGTACCACCGGACCCCGACGCCGGCCCAGGTGACGGCCATCATGCCGCACAGCACCCACGGCAGCCACGACCCGCGGCCGGAGCCGCCCGTGCCCTTGCCGAGCTGGTCCGCGAGGCGGAGCTGCTGCACGCGGTTGATGAGTTCGCCGTTGACGGACGGCGCGGGCACTTCGGCGGCGGTCGGCATGAGTCGGGACTCCCTCAAGCGGTCACGGAACCGAACACCAGCAGGAGTCGCTTGGAACTGGTGGGGCAGACATTCTTGTCTACCTCCAGTCGCTTCGGGCGGCAGACAAGGATGTCTGCCCCACCGAGCCAAGCACGAACCCGACTCCTACCCCGGCAGCTTCGACTTCAATGTTTCGCGTTCGGATCGGGCGGCGAGTGATCCCCGCTCGAACGTGAAACGTCAAACTCGGAACTCGAAGCCCCGGCGCCGCGCTGGAACATCGGGGCGAGCAGCCGGACGCACGCGTCGAGCATCGCGGGCCGATCGAACGCCGCGGGGTCGATCATCAACTGGATCTGCAACCCCTGGATCAGCGCCTGCAGCACGCTCGCGACGATCCGCGGGTCGATCGGCCGCGGCTCGGGGACGCTGTCGGCCACGTCGGCGGCGATGTGGTCGCGCCACCCGCGGTACATCTCCGAGAGCTTGTCGCGGTACTCGCTCCGCTGGTTCATCCGGGCCAGGAACGTGAACAGGAGCGTGAACAGATCCTTACCCCGCTCCTCGCTCCCGAGTTCCAGGTGCTTGCCGAGCCCGAACCGGAAGCAGTCCCAGGCGCGGCCGGTCATCGGCTTCGGGCCGTCGCTGTCCAGGAACGAGCGGATCATCCGCCGGATCATCCGGTCGTACACCGCCAGCAGGATCGACTCGCGGGTCGGGAAGTAGTACGTCAGTTGCCCGCGGCTCATCCCGGCCCGGTCCTCGACCTTCTTGAGCGAGAGTTCGTCGATCCCGTCCTCCGCGAGAACCGCCTCGGCCGCGGCCATGATCTCCTCGCGGCGCTTCCGGGCCGTGTCCGTCAGCCCCGGCGGCTCAACGTCCCACACGCACTCCGGAACGCCGGCGGGTCGGGGCTCCTGAGGTGGCGGGGTGTCGCTCATCACATCCTGAAAACAGACCGGTCGGTCTAACTCCGTGAAGCCATATTAGACCGGACGGTCTAGCCGCGTCAAGTCCGGGCAAAATTACTCGATGGGACTCCGGTCCCGCCCGCGGTCGAGGAGCCCAGTTGCCCGGCGAGCCGGGAGCGTCAGCGACCGGAGGTGGGCGCTTCACAAGAACTCCGGTCGCTCCATCGCCTCGACCCCGACCTCCCAGGTCCCCCAGTTCCGCGTTCGTCGGCCCGCACAGACGGAAAATCCGCTCCCGTGTGCCGAAGCGTTCAAACCGCCCGGTCCGTTGGTCGATCACAGACGAGCCGGTGGTCTCCGTCGTCCGGGGTAGTTATGGCCTGTTGGCGCGTGTCGTTACTGCTGACGGTCGCGGTGGGGTGTCACCACACCCGGCCCGCGGTCGCGCCGCGCCCGGGACAGCCCACCGCCGCTCCGGTCGCCCGCGACCTCCCGCTGACGGAGCCGGTTGCTCTCGCCCTCGACGGAAGGGACGTCCCGGTCCCGCCCGCACGCACCGCGGTCGGAGTGCAGGGCGACGCCTTCCGCAAGCTGACCGAGCGGGACTGCGTGCTGTTCGCGGCGGCGAGTTCCGGGGCGGCGAACCTGCTCGACGAGGGGAGCCGCGTTCCACCGCGGGGCGGCGACTGCGACCCCGCCCGCGACGAACTCCAGCGGTCCGTTCGCACCCACGCCGCACTCGAACTGCGGAACCGGGCGGCGGCCGACGCGCTCGAACGCTTCTTCCAGCTCGCCGACGCCGAGGCCCGCGGGCAACTCCTGCGCGACGGCTTCCCGGTGCTCGACGGCCAGCTCGACCGGGCGAAGAAGGCCCAGGCCGCCGGCATCCGCTTCCCGCTCGACGTCGGCGAACTGACCCGCAAGCGGTCGCAGCTCGCGACGGACCTGGAACAGACCGAGCACGCCTCGCGGCTCCTGAACCTCGACCTGAAGCGGCGGCTCGGGCTGCCGTACCAGCCGGCGGCCGAGCGCCTGTGGCCGGCCGCCGACTTCGCGGTCGATCCCGCGGCTCGGGACGCGGAAGCGGCGGTCGCGGCGGCGCTGGCCGACCGGCCGGAACTCCGCGGGCTGCGGGCGCTGTACCACGGGCTCACACCCGACACGCTCCCGGACGTCCGCGAGCTCCTGAAGGCCAACAGCGCCCTGCCGAACCAGCGACTCCCGCTCACACTCCGCCGTCTGCTCGGCCGCGACCAGGGACCGGACCCCGCCGCACTCGCGGAACTCGAAGTGCGCCGCAAGCAACTTCTCGACCTGATTGCCGAACGGGAGCGGGCCGTCGCCGACGAGACGCGGGCCGCGCTGCTCGACCTCGACGCGCAGGTGACGCGGATCGGCCGCGCCCGCGAGCGGCTCGCGGGCCTGGAAGTGAAGCTCGCCGACGCGGTCAAGCAGCGGCTCGCGGACCAGCCCGGGGCGGAGCTTCTGGAAGCGCATTCGCGCACCGAGGTGTTGAAGGCACGGGCCGAGGTGGTCGCCGAGGTGGTCGCGTGGCACCAGGCCCGCGTCCGCCTGCGGGCGGCCCAGGGGGCGTTCGCGTGGGAAGCCGCCCCGGGGAAGTGAGCGGCAGGGGCGGGGAAGAAGAGATTTATCCGCAGATTACGCAGAAGACACAGATTTTCAGACACAGAGCAGAGGGCAGAAGAGAGGACCCCGTGGTCTCAAACTTCTGATCTCTGTCCTCTGTCTTCAAATCTGTGTCTTCTGCGTAATCTGCGGATAAATCTCTTCCGGTCTTAGTCACTCCGTCGGCTTGGCGGCGGGCTTCGGCGCCAGCGGGGCCATGATGTCGTCCACGCTCTTCGCGGCGGCGGCCCGGGTCGGGGCCGGCTCCAGGACCGACGGCATCAGCGCCAGCTTCTCCCGCTCGACGGCGACCTTCGTCTTGAGCGCCCGGATGTCGTCCTTGATCTTCGACAGGCGGGTGTCGTCCGTCTGGTACTTGCTCTCCATCTGCTGGAGCTTGAGCGCGGTCAGTTCGGCCTCGAGCGAGTCCACCGCGGCCGTCAGTTCGACCTTCTGGTTCTTCATCGCGTCGAGCTGCCGCTCGAGCCCGAGCTTCACCTTCTCGCGGTTGCTCACGGCCGAGTCGATCGCGTCGAGCGACTTCTGGTTCGCGGTGAACCGGCGGACCCCCTCTTCGAGTTCGGCCTTGGCCTCGGCCGTGCTGAGCTTGCGGTCGCCGAACGCGACGTGCTCGGTGGCGTTCTTCGTGGCGGCGGCGCGGGCCTGGAGCAGTTCCTTGTCGTGGCTCTGCCGCGCCCGCAGGTCGTCGCCCTTCTCGCGGAGCTGGGCGACCTCGACCCGCTCGCGGGCCAGTTGCGACACGACCGTCATGATGTCCTTGTCGAGCAGCTTGATCTCGTTGCGGAGGCGGACGATCTCGCGCTCGGGCGGGATGCGGGACTCGACGTGGGCCTGGAAGCTGTCGATCTCGGACCGGAGGTACGAGCCGACCTTCATGTTCTTGACGGCGGGGATGGCGACGGCGGCCACGATCCCGATGACGACCAGTTTCTTCAACATCTGACGCACCTCACGTTGTCGGGGCGCCCATCCGCCCCGCGATTCGGGCTTCGAGTGCCCTATCTCTGGTATTCGCCGGCGGGGGCCGGGCATTTTGTGCCGGATGTGCGGTTCCCGCGAGCGTTCCGTATCCTGACACTCGGGGAGCGAACGCGCCGCCGCACGCATCACCACAACGTCCTTCTCCGAGAGCAGTTATGCCGCGAGCGGTGATCGTCGGTGCCGGGATCGGCGGCCTCACGGCGGCCCTGGCGCTGAAGCGTGAGGGGTGGGACGTGAGCGTGTTCGAGCGCGCGTCGGAACTCCGCGAGGTCGGGGCCGGCATCACGCTCTGGACGAACGCCGTGAAGGTGCTCCGCACGCTCGGCGTCGGTGAAGCGATCGAGGCCGCGGCCGCCCCGGTCCGCACGAGCGAGTTGCGGTCGTGGCGCGGCAGGGTGCTCGTGCGGACCGACTTCGGCGCGCTCGGGGCCAAACTCGGCGCGCCCACCGTCGGCGTCCACCGGGCCGACCTGCAAGCGGCGCTGGCCGAAGCCGTGGGTCGCGAGAACGTCCAGTTCGGCATGACGTGCGTGGGTTACACCCCGGACGATAAAGGAGCGTCGGCGCTGTTCGCCGAGGGCGACGTGGTCCGCGGGCAGATCCTCGTCGGGGCCGACGGCATCAAGTCGCTGGTGCGGAACCAACTGCTCGGCCCGGAGCCGCCGCGGTACGCCGGGTACACCGCCTGGCGCGGCGTCGGGCTCATCGAGCGGCCCGAGGTGCCGGTCGGCGTGACGGTGCTCGCGATGGGCCGCGGCTCGCAGGTCGGGATGCTGCCGATCGGCGGCGGGCGGACGTACTGGTTCGCGACCGCCAACGTGCCGCCGGGCGGCGCGGCCGGCCCCCACGGGCACAAGGCGGAGCTGCTGAAGCGGTTCGCCGACTGGTGGCCGGCGTTCCCGGCCGCGGTCGCGGCGACGCCCGACGCCGCGATCCTCCGCAACGACATCTTCGACCGCGTGCCGGTGCGGAAGTGGGTCGCGGGCCGCGTGGCGCTGCTCGGCGACGCGGCGCACCCGACGACGCCGAACCTGGGCCAGGGCGCGTGCCAGGCGATCGAGAGCGCGTACGTTCTGGCACAGTGCCTCAAGCGCGCCGAAACGGCCGACGCGGGGCTGCTGGCCTACGAGCAATCGCGGTTCGACCGCACGGCACAGATCACGACCGAGTCGTGGCAGTTGGGCAAGCTGTTCGCCTACGAGAGCCCGCTCAAGTGCTGGCTCCGCGACCGCATGTTCGGGCTGCTCGGCGGCCTGTCGGTGCGGCACACGGAGAAGATCGTCGGCGTCGAGGTGTGAGGCTTCGGCGAGCGGGGGGCGTGAGCCCCCCGAGTTCTTGTCTTTGGCGGTTCACTCGGGGGGCTCACGCCCCCCCGCTCGCCAAAGACCACATGCTCTTGGCGCGAATCAAGTGATTGCCGCCGGCCAGTTTCTCGTGGATAATGGGTGAGCAAGTCTCGCTCTCTCCCGGCTCACGGCGGAACTCCCGACATGGCGATCGCGTTCAACTGCCCGCACTGCCAGTTCGCCTACAACTTGCCCGACAAGTTGGCGGGGAAGCAGGCGAAGTGCAAGAACCCGGATTGCCGCAAGGTCATCACCGTGCCGGCCCCGGTCACGGTCCCGGACGACCTCCGAAAGGGGCCCAGCACCGCCGCCCTCGAACGACTCGCGCTCGACGCCCTCGCCGACGAGCCGCCGAAGGTCGAAGACGCGCCCGTGCAGGAGAAGGTCATCCCGATGACCTGCACGTACTGCGAGCACAAGTGGACCGAGCCGTGGTCGAAGGCCGGCAAGAACGCCCTGTGCCCGAACCCCGAGTGCCGCCAGCGCCAGAAGGTCCCCGAGCCGAAGGAAGCGACCCCGACCAACTGGCGGGACCCGAAGACCAAGCTCCCGAGCGGAGCCAAGGAGAACTTCGAAAAGCTCGAAGGGGTCGTCAGCAACAACGAGGTGCGGAACGTCTCCGGCAAGTCGCTGGAGGATGCCGGGCTCCTCGAGGAACTGTACGAGCCGAAGTCGATCAAGCCGCTCGTGCTGCTCGGCATCGGCGTCGTCGCGCTGGTCGCAGGCACCGTGTTCGGCATCTGGTCACTCGTCAGGTCGCGGGGCGAGACGAAGGAAGTGCAACTGATCGCCGACGCCCGCAAGGAGTTCGGAGCGAAGGAGGCCGAGATGTCGCCGGCCGGGTTCGGGCTGTCGTCGGCACTGCTGTACGGGGCCGCGGCCGAGTACGCGCTCGACAAGGCGCTGGAGAACCGCGACGCCCTGAAGCTCAAGGACGCACAAACGGAATTCGACAAGGCCCGCAACGACGTGCGCAAGCAGCCGCCGGGGCCGGAGCGGTACGCGGTCGCGGCCGAACTCGCGCTGGCGACGCTCGCCTTCGCCGGCACCGACGAGCAAGTCAAGGAGCAGCTCCGCTACCCGTGGCAGCCGGACGTCACGCCCGGCCGCGCCATGCGGCTCAACGAGCGGACGCACACGATCCACCAGGAACTCACGACCACGCTGAACCTGCTCCAGCCGGCCGACTTCGAGTTCCGCGCCGCGGTCGCCCGCCGGCTCACCCGCGAACTGGTGAAGCAGGGGCAGGTGAGCATGGCGACGGACCTGCTGCCGGTCGCGATGTTCTCCGACGCCGAGAGCGCCGAGGCGCGGGCGGTGATCGCGCTGGAGGTGTTCCGGGCCGACCGCAGCTCGGCGGCCGCCAAGCAGGTCGCCACCGAACTGAAGGCCGGGACCGGCACCGGCGGCCTCAAGGGGAACCCGTACCCGTACTCGGCCCAGGCGCTGTTCATCGCCCAGCAACTCGACAAGCCGGTCCCCGTACCGGGCGGCTCCGCCGCGCTCCCGGACCCGCGGGCGGTGCTGGTCAACACCCCGCTCCTGCTCATCGACGACAAGCCCGCCGAGGCGCTGGCCCTCGCGCTGCGCGCCCAACAGCCCGACACGCAACTGAAGGCGGTCGCGCTGTGCGCCGAGTGGGCCAAGGAGCCCGGCCCGGCGCTCGACGCCGCGGTCGCCATCGTCGGCAGGGGCGGGAAGCAATCGACGCTCGCGCCGTCGCTCGTCCTGCGGCTGGCGCAACTCGCCTCGCTCGCCGGGAAGCACGACCAGGCCCGCACGCTCGCCGACGCACTCGCCGACGACGGCCTGAAGGCGTGGGCGCGGGGCGACGCGGTCCGCTGGCGGCTCGCCGGGAACCCGAAGGAGCGGCCCGACGAGACGTGGGTCGAGGTGCCCGACGACCCGAAGAAGGTGCGGGCCGGGCACGCCTGGGGCCGCATGTGGGTCGCGCGCCACAACACGAAGGAGTCGCGCAACCGCGACGGCGAGAAGAAGGCGACCGCCGGCTGGCCGGGGCCGGTCCACCCGTTCGCGCTCGCCGGCATCGCCCTCGGGTTGCAGGACAAGTAGGCGCGGCCCGCGGAGCCAACCACCGCGGCCCGAGAACCCGGCGCGCCCTCCCCCGACATGAGGGCGCGCTGCGGCTCGCCGCCAGCCCGTTCCCGGAAGCCGGCGCCGACCGCGACTCACACCAAGTCTGGTTGATTCGTGTTGGTCCGAGCCCGAGCGCCGAGCGAGGGTTCACGTTGACCCTCGCTCGGCGCTCGGGCT
>NZ_JBHYGG010000137.1:0-8609 GCF_051859125.1 Gemmata sp. | reverse complement strand
GACGGCAAGAACGACCAGTGGACCGGGGCCTTCGAGCTCATCTTCCGCTGGTGAGTCCCGCCCGAGTCGTGTAACCCGGAGGCCCGCTCGGTTCGCCGAGCGGGCCTCTTCGCGTCCCGCGGCCGCGCTACGCACCGGGTCCGGTCAGGTCCGCGAGATCGACGAGGGCGACCGTCCGGTCGCCGGTCTCGACGAGCGAGACGACCCGGTCCGCGAGCCCGGGGAAGGCCCGCTGCGAGGCGACGTTCGGAACCGGGAGCTTGAGCACCCGCACCCCGCGGGCGACGAGCAGCCCCACCGGCTCGCGGCCGCCCGGCGCGGCGACGACCGCGACCAGCGCCCGGTCCGGTGCGGTCGGCGACAGGCCGAGCCACGCCGCGAGATCGACCACGCCCACCACCCGGTCGCGCCACGCGGTCACCCCCGCGACGTGCTGCGGGGCCCCGGGGACGGCGACGAGGCGCTCCGGCTCGACGAGTTCGGCCACGGTCGCGGCGGGGAGCCCGACCGCCCACTCGCGGTCCCCGAGCGCGCGTGCCGGCAGCGGCAGCGGTATGAGAATGAGGCGGCGCTGGACGGCTTCCGACGCCGCCGCGCGCCACGGTTCGGCCGCCGGGAACTCGCGGGGCGGCGCGCCACCGAGGAGTGCCGCGGGGTCGAGAAACGGGAGCAGCGCGGAGCCGGTTCGCACCACGCCCGTGAAGTGCGGCGCCCCCACGACCGCCGGCATCGCCAGGAACGCCCCGGGGGCGACGGCCGCCCCCTGCGCGGTCTGTTCGACCAGCACCCCGGCCGGGCCGTGCGGCGTCTCGCAGAGCAGGACGTGCGAGCCGTCCGCGGCGGCGACCGGCGGGAAGCCGAGCAGCCCCGCCAGGCTGAACACGGGCGCGTCGCCGCTGCGGCTCGGGAGCGAGCCGACCTGCGGCCAGTCGCCGTCGCCCGGGGCCGCGACCATCCGGTCGGCGCGCTCGACGCCGCGGACCGCGCCGAGGTCGACCGCGACCGGCACGCCCCGCACGCGGCACTGCGACACCCGGGCCTGCTTCGCCGCTGCAACGTGCGTCACGCGAACCTCAACTTCGGATGCCGTGGATTTCTGACTGTAGCCGGCCTCTGTGAGGCCGGTGCTGCGACCGTCCCGGCACCGGCCTCACAGAGGCCGGCTTGCTGTGTTGAATCGTTGGCCTCACGCGGGCCGCCACGGAGGGCGGCCCCTACAAACCAAGTTCGCGAGTAGGGACCGCAATCCGTGGCGGCCCGCCAATCACCGATGAGTACAACCGAGCACGGCCGGCTACAAGGCGGTTGCAGTGAGGGTCACGCCGGGGCGGGCGCGGCGGCGGCCGCGGCGCGGAGCACGCGGAGCAACTCGGCCGGCTGGTACGGCTTCACGAGGTACGCGGTCGCGCCCAGTTCCATCGCCTTGCGGCGGTGCTTGTCGCCGGCCCGCGACGTGAGCATGACCACCGGCAGGTTCTGGTGCGCCGCCGTGGCCCGGAGCGTCGAGAGCAGCTCGTACCCGTCCATGCGCGGCATCTCGACGTCGAGCATCACGGCGTCCGGGAGCCGCTCGGCGTGGTGCAGCACGTCGAGCGCGTCGAGTCCGTCCTTCGCGGTGAGCACGTCCATGCCGGCGTCGCGGAGCTGGCCCGACACGAACCGGCGGACGCTCGGCGAGTCGTCCACGACGAGCACGGTGAGCTGCTCGGCCGCCGGCCGCGGCGGGTGCCGCGGGCTCTCGACCGGGACCGGGTGCGCGTGCCGGGCGGCGCGGGCCGGCGAGCACAGTTCGGCCGGGTCGAGGATCAGCACCACCGAGCCGTCGCCCATGAGCGTCGCGCCGGCGATCCCGGGCGCGTGGCGGACGTGCGTGCCGAGCGACTTCACCACCACCTCGCGGCCGCCGGCGATCCGGTCGAGGACCACGACGTACCGGCGGTCGCCGACGCCGATCACGACCGCGGGGGGCCGCGGGGCGGGCTCGGACGTGCCCCGGAGCCCGAGCCGCTCCGCGAGGGCGAACCGCGGGAGCGTCTCGCCGCCGACCCGGGCCACGTCCTGGGAACCGATGCGGCCGCACTGCTCGGGGTCGAGGCGGAGGATCTGCGTGACCGACCCGAGCGGCAGCGCGAACGTGTGCCCCTCGGCCTCGACCACCAGCGCCCGGATCACCGCGAGCGTCAGCGGCAGCCGCACCGTGAACGTCGCGCCCCGGCCCGGCTCGGACGCGAGCGCGACCGTCCCCTTGAGCCGCTCGACGAGGGCGCGGACCACGTCGAGCCCGACCCCGCGCCCGGAGATCTCGGTGACCCGGCCGGCGGTGCTGAACCCGGACTGGAACAGGAGGTCGGTGAGTTCGTCGGGCGAGGCGATCGCGGCCGCCTCGGGCGCCAGCGCGCCGCGGGCGACGGCCGCGAGGCGCACGGCCTCGTAGTCGATGCCCCGGCCGTCGTCGCTGACGCGGATGACGATCTGCGTGCCCTCGTGGCCGGCCCGCACCCGCACGGTTCCGGCGGCCGGCTTGCCCGCCGCCTCGCGGGTCGCGGCGTCCTCGATCCCGTGGTCGATGGCGTTGCGGAGCAGGTGGAGCAGCGGCTCGGCCATCTCCTCCAGCACGGTCTTGTCGAGGTCCGTGTTCTCGCCCTCCAGGACGAGGCGGACCTGCTTGCCGAGGTCCGCGGCGGTGCGGCGCACGGTGCGGTGCAGCCGGCCGGAGAGGTGCGCGAGCGGCACCATCCGCACCCGCATCAGCTTGTCCTGCATCTCGGCCGTGAGCCGCGACTGGCGGACGAGGTAGCCGTCGAACTCGCCGGTGAGGCCCGACAGTTCCTGCGAGACGGTCGCGAGGTCGGTGGACGTTTCCGACAGCTCGCGGATCATCAGGTGGAAGTCGGTGTACCGGTCGAACTCCAGGCCGTCGAACCCGTGGGCCGCGCCGCCGGTCGCGGCGGCGGCGATGCGGTTGGCGAGGCGGTTGCTGCCGAGCGCCCGGGCCTCGTACTGCGTCTCGATCTTGCCGGTCGCGCGGCGGAGGCGGGCGGCGCTGAGCTGCAGCTCCTGGAACAGCCGCGACAGCTTGCCGAGTTGCTGCTCGAACCCCGAGCGGCTGATGACCAGCTCGCCGACGAGGTTCACCACCTCGTCGATGCGGGCGATGGGCACCCGCAGCGCCTCGCCCGCGGCGCGGACCGCGGCGGCGTCGGCGGCCACGGTCGGCTGGTCGATCTCGATCTCCGCGGCGGTCGCCGGCTCCGCCCCCGCGCCGCGCGCTCCCGCCGGGCGTGCGGCGCCGGCCGCGGCGACGGCGGCCTCGAACCGCGGGGCGAGGTCCGCGACCACCTCCTCCCCGGCCCGGCCGGCGGCGAGGTCCTCGAGCGCGTCGTGCGCCGCGAACAGCAACTCGACCTCGCCGGGCGTCGCGGGGCGGTCGCCGTCGTGCAGCGCATCGAGCAGGTCCTCGGCGCGGTGGGCGAGCCGCGCGATGAGCGTGAACCCGACGGACGCGGCCGCGCCCTTCAGGGTGTGCGCGGCGCGGCGGATCTCCTGGAGGTGGTCCTTGTTGGCGGGCTGCTGCTGGTACAGGGGCAGGGTGCGGCCGATGAGGGCGACGTGCTCCTCGGCCTCGGCCGCGAACACTTCGAGGATCTCCGGGTCGATCGCGGCCGCGGGCTCGGGTGCCGCGAGGGGCGGCTCCTCGGTGGCCGCGGGTGGCTCCCACTCGGGCGGGTCGTCGAGGGCGATCTCGACCTCGCCCACGGCTTGTGGGTCCCACGCCGGCTCCGAAGGTGCGCCCGGGTGCGTGAAGTCGGGGAACGGGTTTGCGGGCGCGCCGCGGGTCGGGAACACGCCGCCGGCGAGGAGCGCGTCGCCGGCCGCGGCGAGTTCTTCGAGCGCATCGGTGTGCGAGGCGTCGGTGAGCTCGCCCGGGTCGAGTTCGAGGTGGTGGCCGATCGCCTCGACGGCGACGAGGAGGAACTCGCGGGCCGCACCGTGCGGCGCGTCGTGCGCCAGTGCCGCGGCGCTCGACGCGAGGCGCGCGAGCGGGTCGAGCCCGAGGGCCGGGGCGGCGGCCGCGATCGCCCGCAGGTGCTCGCGGGCGGTGGCGAGCGCGTCGGGGCCGGTCGGGTCGAACAGGCCGGCGCAGATCGCCGGGACCGCCCGGCGCGACTCCGTCACGAAGCTCGCGAGGCGGTCGGGGTCATCGGGCGGAGTCATCGCGGAAGTTCCGGGGTGTCGTGCCGCGGCCGGCTGATTCGTCTTCGTTCTGTAGCCGGCCTCTGTGAGGCCGGTGCCACGGGAGTCGCAAAGCACCGGCCTCACAGAGGCCGGCTACAGATCGGAACCGGGGCATTGGGGGGTTGGGAACCGCGGCACGGTCACGCGCCGACGAGGCGGCCGCCCGTGACGGTCACCGCCTTGCCGTTCCCGTTGCCGTTGCCGGACCACTTGCCGTTGCCCGCGTGCCCGTTGAGGTCGACGCGGGTGGGGGGCGCGGGCGGCTCGGTGCCGGGGAGCCGGAACGTCGCGACCGACTCGCGGAGCCCCTCGGCGAGACCGGCCAGCCCCTGCACGGCCTCGGCGGCCTGCTTGGTCCCGGCCGCCGTGTCCTGGGTGATGCCGGAGATCTCGGCCATCGCCTCGGTGACCCCCGCGGACGCGCGGGCCTGTTGCGTCGCGGCGTGCGAGATCTGCTGGATCAGCTCGGCGAGGCGGTTCGACACGCTCTCGATCTCGTCGAGCGCCGAGCCGGCCTGCCCGGCGAGCTTCGACCCCTCGACGACCTCCTGGATGCCCTTTTCCATCGCGCCGACGGCCTCGGTCGTTTCGCTCTGGATGGACTTCACGAGGCCGGCGATCTTCTTGGTCGCCTCGGTGGACCGGTCGGCGAGCCGCTCGACCTCCTCGGCGACGACGGCGAACCCGCGGCCCGCCTCGCCGGCCATCGCGGCCTGGATCGAGGCGTTCAGGGCGAGGATGCTCGTGCGGTCGGCGATGTCGTCGATGAGCTGGATGATCTGGCCGATCTCCTGGCTCGACTCGCCGAGCCGCTTGATGCGCTTGGCCGTCTCCTGCACCTGGTCGCGGATCCGGTCCATCCCGTGGATCGTGTTCTTCACCGCGGTCGTGCCCTGGCGGGCGTTCTGGAGCGCCTGGCGGGCGACGGTGGCCGACTGGACCGCGTTCTCGGACACCTGCTGAATCGAGTGCGACATGGCCTCGACGGCCCGGGTGGTCGCGGCGATCTTGCCGGCCTGCTGCTCGGCCCCGCCGGCCAGGTGCTGGGTCGAGGTGTAGATCTCCCCGGCCGAGGTGGTCACCTCGATGGTCGCCCGCTGCACGTTGCCGATGACCCCGCGGAGCTGGTCGAGCATGTAGTTGAACGAGTCGGCGATGGCCCCGGTGACGTCGGCGGTCACCTCGGCCTCCTTGGTCAGGTCGCCCTCGGCGACCCCGGCCACTTCCTCCAGCAGCTTCTGGATGGACTGCTGGATCAGGTCCCGCTCCTCCTGCGACTGCATCAGGCTGAGCGTGTTGTCGAGCATCGCGTTGAGGGTGGCGGCCAGTTCGCCGAGCTCGTCCCGCGAGGTGACGGTGGCGCGGGCGGCGACGTTCCCCGTGCCGATCTCGCCGAGCACGCTCTTGATCTCGCCGAGCTGCTCGGTGATGCCGCTGGAAATGCCGTACACGAGGGCCGCGGCGAGGATGAGCACGACGGCGACGAACACCGCGGTGCCGTACAGCCGCGTCGAGGACACGTCGTACCGGGCCGCCAGCATCCCCCGCAGCACCGGGAGGTCCTCGTCGTTCACCCTCTGGTACGCGGCCAGGGCCGCGGTCCCCTTGTCCCACACCTCGGCCGGCGGCACGCCGACCGCGGCGTCGTCACCGGCCGGGGCCTCGACGAACTTGGCCTGCACGAGGGCGGTGAAGGCGTCGGCGGCCGCGACGGCCTCCTTGAACTTCGGCTCCAGCTTGGCGAACGCGGCCGCGTCGCGGTCCCTGAGGACGGTGACGTTGCCGTCGTACCCGGCGCGGGCCACGGCGATCTCGCCGAGGAGCTGCGCGAGCTTGTACCGCTCCGCCGGGGCGACCTCCTTGCGGGCCGCGACCCCGAGGGCCAGCTCGCGGGCGCGGCCGATCGTGTCGATGAGCGTCGCGGTGCGGAGCGTCAGGTTGTCCTGGAGGTAGTACGTCACCAGGATCGGGTCGAGGATCAGGTTCGACTTCTCGCTGACGGCGAGCTGGACCGCGGCGAGTTCGGCGAGCACCCGGGCGTGCCGCTCGGCCGCGTCCTCGGGCTTCAGGTCCGGGGTCCGGTCGGCCAGGGCCGCCCAGTTCGCCTTCGCCTGCTTCCACTGCTCGGCCGTGCCGAACGTGGCACCGGACTTCGCGTCGGCCGCGTCCTCGGCCCGGATGAGTTCGTCGATCCTCGCGCGGGCCTCGGCGAGCTTCGGCCGGAAGTACGCCCTCTCGGCGTCGCCCCCGCGGGCCGCGGCGTCCGCCAGCGTGCGGTGCGCGGTCACCTGGTCGGTCAGCTTGTTGAGCGGGTCGATGTGGTCCAGGCCGCTGAGTTCGAGCTTGAGGAACCCGCCGTCGTAGCTCAGGGCGCTGAGGTACAGCGCGGCGATGGCGACCGCCGGCAGGCCGAGGGCCAGCGCGATGACGACGAGCTTCTGCCACATCCTCAGGAGGGTGAACCGTTCGACCAGTCTCATCGCATCGACTCCACGGGTGAAATACGCGGCCGCCGGTGGGCGGGTCGGGTTCTGTCGGGGTCAGGCCGGCCCGAACGGGAGGAACTCCGGGGCCAGCAGCAGGCGGTCCGGCTCCAGGACGACCACCGGGCGGCGGTCCCCCCCGGCCACGCCGGTCATGTACGCGGCGCACCGGGCCGCGATCGGGGCGGCCGGGGCGCGGACCTGGTCGGGCGGGATCGACTGGATCCCGCGGACCCGGTCCACCAGCAGGCCGGCGGTCAGGTCGCCGCCCGGGGCGGTCACCACCAGGAGCCGGCGGTCGGGGTCCGCCGCCGGGCCGGGCGGTTCGGCGAGGAACGCCCGCAGGTCCACCATCGAGACGATCCCGCCGCGGATGTTCGCCACGCCGACGAGCCACTCCGGCGCGCCGGGGAGCGGGGTCGCGGCCGGGGGGCGGCCGATCTCGCGGACCGCGTGCAGCGGGACGGCGTACTCGGTGCCGGCCACCGCGAACACCACGTGCGGGTGCTCGCGGCCGCTCGCCGCGCTCGCCCCCGCCGCGGCCCCTTCGGGGCGCGGAGCGTCCGGGGCGAACCCCACTTCTTGTACGAACCGTTCGAGGATGCCCTGGCTGTCGGCCGGGTCGAGGTCGGCCCGCGCGAGCAGTTCGGCGCGGCACGCGCTGAGCGAGTCCTCGGCCGTCGCGCGGAACGCGCCCCCGCCGGGGACCGTCGGCCGGACCGTGAGCGCGAGTTCCAGCGCGGTACCGGGGGAGAGGAGATCGGCCTGGGCGAACGCGACGCGGGACGCCGCGTCGAACCCGGCGGGCGCGGCGGTCACGTCCCACCCGGCGGGGACCGCCACCCGCAGCCCGACGACGCGGGCCGGGGCCGTGCCGGTGTTCCGCACGGCGACCCGCACCGGGTGGTCGCGGTTCACCCGCCACCCGTCCGGCCCGGCGAAGGATAGGTCAAGTTTGGCGGCCGTGACGGCGATCGCGGTTTCGCACGCCGCGGCGACCTGTGGCGTCGCCGTCACTTCCGCCCCGACCGCTCCGGCCCCTGCGACCCGACCGGCGACCCGCACGGCGGCGGTGACCTCGCCCCCTACGGGAACGGCCGCGAACGCGACCGTCTCGTCGCTCAGCAGCGCCACGCCGCCGCGGGCCGCGACCCGCACGGCGACGCCCCGCAGCGGGCACGTTCCGGTGTTCCGCACGGTCAGCGTGAATGCTGCCGATGCGCCGAGTTCGACAGTCTCGGGGCCGGCGAACGTCACCTGCGCCTCGGGGCGGACGACCGGCACGCCGACGGTGGTGGTCGCGGTGTAGCTGGTGCGGAAGTTCGCGGGGCCGAGGCCCGCCGGGTCCACGCCGGCCTCGGCGACCGCCTTGATGCGGATGGGCACCTTGGTCCCGGCGGCGTCGCGGCCGAACGACCAGACCAGCGTGCGGCCCCGCGACGCCCGGACGCGCGGGCTCGTCGCCAGCACCCGCAGGCCGGGCGGCACGTCGTGCTCGACGGTGACCTCGGACGCGGCGACCTTGGAGCCGAGCGCGACGACGGCCCCGTACAGGAACGGCTCGCTCGCGGTGGCCGCCGGGCGGGGCCGGCGCTGCGGTGCTGCGGGGGCCGATGGCGGTGCCGGAACGGGCGGGGCCGGGGGCGGGTCCGGGGGGAGCAGGAGCGAGCCCAGGTCGAACCCGGGGGCGGGGTCGTCGGCCCCCATCCAGTCGGGCGCGTCGGCCGGTTCGTCGTCGGGTGGGGGCGAGATGTTCATGCGGCGGGCGACCTCGGTTCGGCGTTCGGACCAGAGGATGCTGTGCTGAAATTCTGGCGAGATCCGCTGGACGCCACTGGCGGGCCGCCACGGAGGGCGGCCCCTACCAGACAGTTCGCGTTTGGTTTGTAG
>NZ_JBHYGG010000136.1:0-8657 GCF_051859125.1 Gemmata sp. | reverse complement strand
AGCCGACGAAACCCTTCCGCGAGGCTGTCGTTGTGCTTAACTGAAGGGCATTGCGGGTAGGCCACGGACCCCGGCTCCCCGCCCCGCACCTACACCTTGTTGCGTGCCCTAAAACAGTTGCCGCAGGGCCGGTACCCGGCAGCGATGCCAGCGGCCTCGTCGGCGAAGAACACCCGGTGCCGGGAATACCCCTTGCCCAGCGCCGCAACTGCCGAGTTGCAATCGAGTCGGCCGTAGATGCGCAGGTCGCGGGTGAAGTGGAGCAGGAAGTCGGGGATCTTCCTCCGCTGGCGCTTGGGGTTTCCGTCGGCGAGCACGATGCGGCCGTTGGTGACGTGCATCTGCTCGCGGTAGAACCGCTCGCCGTTGGCGAGCCACCCCGTGCCCTCCAACTCGGGCCAGACCATCGTCCGGCACGTCTCGGCCTCGTTCATGGGCACACCACCCCGGACCCTCCCGCGGAGGAACTCCCGTCACGCCCTGACGCCGGCTGGTAAGGAGAAGTGTAAGTGACCGGTGATCGGGCCGCAACGTCCGGAGCCGCTTGAGGATGCTCGGTGGCGTCATTTGAGCTTCGGAAGCCCGTAGAACGCCAGCCCGCCCCACTCGTGGGCGGCCAGCGTTTCCCCGTCGGGCGACGCGACCAACGAGTCCGCGTTCGCCACCCGGAGCCGGCCGACCGGGTCCGCGCTCGCTGGGTCGAAGACGTCTACGGTCAGGCTCGACCAGGTGACGTTCGGCCGGTCGGGAACCTTGTGGGTCTCGTGCGCTCCCACAACGACAAGCCGGGGCGAGCCGAACGGCGGCGTGTTGTTCCGCCCGGACGGCGACTCGACCGCGGTGCGGCTCGCCTCGACGCCCTTCGCCAGGTCCCACCGCACCAGTTCCGCCTTCGCGTCGCCGCGGACGAGCGCTGCGACCCACCCGGCCCGGTACGCGACTTCCAGTGGCCCCTGGCTGTTCCGGCGCGGACCGTTCGTGACGAGCGCCGCCTGCTTGCCGGTGGCGGCGTCGAGCAGCCGGTGCCCGGCGTTGTCGATCTGGACGACGTAACGGCCGTCGGGCGTAAACCCGTGCAGTCCATAGCTATCGACCGGTGCCGACCACAGTTCCTTCCCCTCAGCCACTGAGTACACGCGGACGACCACCCCCTTCGCGCCCTTCGGCCAGGCGATGGTGGCGACGAGCTTGCCGTCGGGCGAGAGACAGGCTTTTTCCCCCGGCACCTCGGCGATCTTGACCCAGCCCGCGGCCTTCTTCTCGTACACCCGCCCGGTGCGCTCCGGGCGGTAGTCCGAGTGTGCGAGGCGGGTGCGGTCCGACGTAAAGTTCGGGGGCGAACACGGATCCTTCGGGTCGGTGATGCCCGGCACCTCGCTGACCTCGCCAGTCGTCAGGTCGAGAAACAGCCAGCGGCTGCCGAGCTTGAGGTTGCCGGCCAGTTGCGCCGCCCAGACGGTGCCGTCGGACGTCCCCGGCACGCTGAAGTCGGACAGCGGGTGCCCCGTCCAACGTGCCACGGCGGAGCCGTCGGCAACCGACCAGAGCGTCCACGGCCTCGGGAGGCTCCTCAGTGTCGACGGGTCTTTCCCGTCCGGGGCGACCCACCCGAGGAACGTCTTGCCGTCAGCGGAGAACAGGCCGGACTGTACCCCGCCGCAAGCCTCGATCCTGGCCCGCGGCCGCTCCACCCGGTCCAACGGCCGGTCAGCTTGGTCCTGTGGGACCACGCACCCGACTAGACCCGCGAGTGCCACAGTGAGCCAGACGTTGCGCATCGTTGACCTCGTTAAGCCGAGTCGCTGCGGTGGCCATGACGCTTTCCGCCGTCGAGCGTGCGGGGGTGGGGTGCCCCCCCTAACCGACCGCGAGTACCGGGACGCGACCGTGGCCGCGGTGATACACTTCACGGCCTTGAGCAGCGCCCCGACGCCGAAGATGGCAGCGACGTCCGACCCAAACGACGGCCCCGTGTTTCACGTTTTGTGAGGCTATACACGAGTTGCGGACATTATGCTAAAGAACACTTTTAAGTCACCAGCATCATATCAGTCAGTCGCGCAACCAAAGACGATTTCACCTGCCCAGGAGTGATGACGGAGAAATCGTCGCTGTCGTCGTGAAGCCCGTGCGAAAGCAGGATCTTGCCGCCTCCGGCAAACTCGATGAGTACGCCCGCCTCACACGGGTAAGCCTCCCATTTCGCAAGTTCTGGCTGCCGCTTCAGAATCCGGACGGCCTCGATCTTCAGGCCGATTAATTTCCGGATGGCGGCGGGCGCGTACCGCTCGTCCGTCGCCGGTATAGGGTGTAGCTCGTCGTCGTCGGCGAGTCGGGGTTCCCTTTCCCGACCGCCGCGGTCCCGCTCCGCCCAGAGAATAACAGATATTAACGACGGGTCACTCGCCGCCCCGATTCTCGTGCCGTCACCCAGTTCGATCAGGAGCGGCCCGGCGGTGAGGCTAAACGCTAACTTCTCAGGATCGATGTTCCACTCGCTGACGGCCTCGTCGGGGGGTGACCAACTGTACCGAGTTAAGCTCGTCACCACGCCCCCGACGATAGTCCGGAGCAGTTCAAGTTTCGACGACGGGATACCGCTCGCGAAGTCGTTATCGGTCAGAGCCCCCATTAGCTTTCCCCTTTGGCAACCTTGATAAGGAGATCGATAGTTCTCTTATTCACTTTGGAGGGTTCTTGATTGGTGAAGACCTTCAAGGGATCGGCGATGACCACACGGCCGTCGGAGGCGATCAAGAACTGCAGATCATCAACTTTCACCTTTTTCTCGATCATGATGCGCTTGATGTTTTCGAGATCCTGAACGCTACGCTGGTTGAGTAAGGAGGAATTGCCGACGATTGCCGGCTTCCCGTTCACGTTCTCCACAACCTTCTTCGAACCGAGTGCGAAGCGATCCATAACGATCGCTGGCCTGTCCCCTACAACTGTGGTCCCCACGATGTTGACGGTTGGCAGTCCCGCGTCCTTCAACTGTTGGATCTGTTGGATTTCTTCCTGGAGCGCCTTTGCGGGTCTCCCGGCCTTCAGCACACCAACAGCCTTTGTTTCGTCGCCGACCACTGTAGATACAATTTTGTTCCCACCCTTACCGAGTTCGGTCCCAGGGGTAATGTTTTCGAGTCCGGGTGTGACTGGCACTGTCGGAGCGTTCGGGTTCGGCTTCGGGGTGCCCGCCTCGGGGGCAAGTTTGCCCTTTGACGTAGTCGGCCCGGCGACCGAGACTTCGGGTGCCTGCCCCGCTTTTGGTGCCACGACTGTCGGCTTGTCCGGAGTGGTGGCCGCAGCCTTGGTAGAGGTTTTTGCAGCGTTGGAATAATCTGCTGGGTCGGCGTTGTGAACCAGAACACCGGTCATACCGACAGCGTAGCTGTGCAACCCTTCCACCGACAAGTTAAAGACAGGGACCGTTCCAGCCCTACTCTCGGCGGCCATGACCCTACTGACCCGGCCGTTCATGGTCAGGATCACATCACCTGGTACCAGGGATCCCATCGCAACCCAACAACCCGGCGTTCGGCCCACCCCCTCTGCGTGGCCATGATCCCCAGTCGGCCTAGTCGTGAGTTTCGCACCCTCGATCACCCAGAACGGGTGTCCGTGCGTCCCCGTCACTTCTGATCCGTCCGCGAACGTCACCGAATTCAGGATGTCAGAGCGCCGCTCGTGAGTGTGTGTCACTTCCCGGAGTTGCCAGTTGCCGGCCTGCCGGTCATAAGCCCAAACCCGATCCCCAACAATGACCTCCTCAATCGGCTTCGGCCCTGAGGCGGTATGCACCAGCGTGCCTGCGACGAAGCACTTAGGCTTGTTCCTCAACCACGCAATCGATTGAGCGGATAGCCCGAACAACCGCAGCGTTGCGTCCCCGAAGTGGCCGTACGCTTTAGACGTGTCCCCGTCGGCCAGCGCGTCGATCCCTTGCCCGAGTCGGAAGCCTGCGATCGCGGCCTCGGTTCCGACCGAAGCCCGGTAAACCAGCTTGGTCATGTCCTTACCGGCTGTGACACACTTGCGTGCCTTGAAGGCCGCCCCAAATCCTGTGATCATCGCCGCATCGCCGGCCAGCGAGATCGCCGCCTCGGTGTAGTTGCCGTCCAAGAAGTCACTGACCGCACCGACCAAGGGCAGGAGCCGCATGCCGAAGTCGATGGTCTGGGCGATGGCAACGTCTTGTGCCGCCTTCTTTCGGAAGACGACTGCTTGGATGCGGTTCAGCCACAGGTCCGTATCCTGGCAGACGTGCTTCCGCCAGCCCTCAGGTGTGCCGGGTGTGGTCGCAGTGCTTGCTGATACGGTAATCCGATCGACGACTTTGTAGAACTCGACTTGCGCAAGCGCGTTGGGGTTGCCGATTAGCGAAATCCCGTGGTTGGGGTCAGGATCCTTCGTGTACCGGTCGGGATCCACCGGCCCGCCGTAGTCTGGTACCCCCCCGGCGTTGTCGATAAGCGCGTAGCGGAAGGGCTCCAGCACTAAAACATACTTAACGTCCCCAATCGTGTCCGCAATGACAACGTACCCCTCGGTAGTACTACCCTCGTAGGTTCCACTCGGGGATCTCTTCGCAAGCCCGTCCCGAACCATCGCATCGACACGTGCTGCGGGAATCTCCTTATAATTCAACGGCTTGTCACCGAATGCGAGTGCCTCCCGCTCAGCCCGCAGTTGGGCAATCTGTTGGTCGTAAAGGGTCTTGAGGGAGTCTGACTGTGTCTGACCCCACTTAACGAGTAGGTCGGCGATTTGCTTATCGATGATGTCGAGACGCTGCTTCGCAGGGGAAGCTGGATCCGTCAGCCATCCGTCCTTCTTGCGCGTCGTGACAGCGCCTTTGACCTCACCGTTTGCCGATCGGACGTCCGCCACCCACTCGCCTTCGACCGACACACCGGTGTCGATGTCGCCGTTTGCCAGCACCTCGACATCCTTCCCGGCCTTGATCGACGTCGTACCTGTAACACTTCCGGCGGCTTCAACGAAAATGTCTCCACCCTCACCAGTGGAGTCTACGTTCTGACTCATGTCGCCGCCGGTCCAGACCCGAACGTCACCTCCGGTCGAGCGGAAGCCGCCAGCACGAGGGCTGATCGTGCCACCCGCCTTCACCTCCAAGTCGCCGGCCGTGGTGACCGTCGCCGTAATCGTTCCGCCGGACCACAAATTGGCGGCTTCGCCGGCCTTGTAGTCGCCGGTGATCGCGGCATTGGCTGTCACATACAGCCACCCGCCGGTGGCCTCGGCACCGCCGCTCACACTTGCGGCCGTTGCCAGTTCGGTGTTGCCGGACGAAATCACTTTGCCGGTGATGTCGCCACCCGCGCGTACGATTACCCCTCCGAACGCTGTGACGTCCCCGGCGGTGACAGTCCCGGAGACCTTTCCGCGCGCCTCGATGTCCACCCACCACTTACCCGTGACGGCGTTAGTCAGATCTCGCCCAGCAAACGCCTCGACCCCGTCCTCACTCGAAGTTAGCTGCGCACTCAAATCGTTCCATGCGGTCGCGCTGACCTGGCCTTTCGCAGACACCTTACCTTTAAGATCGGTGTACGCCCACGCATAGGACCACCCCTCCGACGCCACGAATGTGCCGTCAAGATCGCCACCTCGGGCAGAAGCCCAGACGTTCTGCCCGGCGCGGACGTCCGCGTCGGCGATGGATGTCCCGGCCGAGATCGTCGCGTTCTTCGTCGCAGCTACCGATACCTGCTTGATGCCCTTGCCAGCGGTCAACTCAATGTTCCGCCCGGCCTCAACCCTCAGTTGATCAATAAGAGACGAACCGCCCGAGATACCCCCGTCGGGCGAGTTAATCGAGACGTCGCCCTCCGAACTCTTCACGGTCCCGCTAATCACGACACCTTGCTTGCCGTACACCGCGACGTACTTCTTGGCCGACAGTGGGGCGGCCACTGTACCGCCGGACCACACCAGCACGGCGTCTCCCGTGCTCTGGATCAGCGAGCCGGTACCGGACGTGGCCAGCGAGTCCCGGCCGACCGACCCGGCCGCCCGCACGTCCACTTCACCGGCGGCCGTCACAGCCGCGGTGACGTCGCCGAACGTCCCCACCGTGACCGCCTTCGCCGTGCTCGTCACCGCCCCGGACACGTCCCCGACCGCCCACACTGCAACCGCCCCCGGCGCGGTCACGGCCCCCTCCACCAGGTCCCAGCCGCGGACCGTGACCCCACCGGCACCGGCCGTGATGTCGCCGCTGACCGCCCCCTTCACCCACACGCCCCCCACCTCGAAGGCGATCGGGACGCCGACCGTGCCCCCGGCCGTGACCGACTTCGAGACCGGCCCGAACACGACGACCGGGCCGATGTTCCCGCCCGCCGAGACCGTGCCGGTCAACCCGCCGACGGTCTTCCCGTCGACCGCGTCGCGCGGGCCAGTCCCCGGCTCGCCGACGGGCTCGTAACGGTCCGTGGTCGCGTCGACGGAGTAGACGCCCCAGCCCACCTGGTCGAGCGTGCCGTGCTCAAGGAGCGGCGTTTCGCCCGCCGCCTCGGGGTCCTTGACGGTGATCGACGCGATGCTGCCGCCCGCGGTGAGCGACGCCGACAGGGTGTCGCCGGCCTTCACGTGGCCGATGTCACCGGCCGCGGTCACCGACCCCTTGATGTCGCCCGAGGCCGTCACGTCCCCGACCGACCCGGTCGCGCTCGCCACGTCCCCGTCCACCGACCCCTGCACCACCAGCACTGCCCCCACCCGCGACCGGGCGGAGACGTCGCCGACCGACCACTCGGCGGTCACGTCCCCCACCGTCCCCCCGGAGGTGATCGCCACCACTTCCCCGGCCCGCACCGCCCCGACGTCGTGGCCGGCGTGGAGGGTGACCCGCCCCGAGCGGTTCCCGAGGCTGTCCTCCGCCGCGTGCAGGGTCACGTCGTGGATGCCGCCCGCGGCGGTCAGGGTCAGGCTCCCGGCGTCGCCCTCCCACGTCGCGTCCCCGTCGTACCCGTCTAGCCCGGTCACGCTCGCCGCGTAGTCGTTCCAGATCGCCGGGCCGGTCTCGCCGCACGCGACCGGCGACAGCCGCACCCACCCGGGCGCGACGACCTCGGCCCGGAGCCACGTCGCCCCCGTGTTGGCGACGTAGACGCTCGACCCGTCGTCGGTCCATACCGCCCCCGGCGCGACCATGTCCGGGGTCACGTCGTTGTCGGCCACCGTGAGGGTCTTCCGGGCCTGGGTCGCGGACACCGCGTACCGCGGGTCATCGGGGAGCACCGTCAGGTCCACCGTCTCGTCAAGCTCGGGGCAGTCCCCGTCCACCGTCGGGAGGGTGACCACGGCGGTCGCCGCCCCGGCCGGGAACGTCACCGTGTACCGCTGGCGGGCCGGGTCGTAGGTCGCCCCGCCTACCGTGTAGTCCCAGGTCGCCGACGCCGTCCCGCCGAGGGCGAAGTACGCGGTCAGCGGCTGCGACGGGTTCCCGCCGGACCGGGTGAGCGTGAACGTACCGGCCCCTCCCTCGGTCGAGTTGGTGGCGGCCGTCACCGCTACGGTGGGCACCGCGGCGTACAGGTCCACCTGGAGGGTGCCGGAGTTGTCGCCGTAGTACCCCGGGAGGTCGCTGTAGTACCCGGTCACCTTGGTGCCCTGGCCCACGAACGTCTTCACGTACTGGTGGTCGCTCTGGTACCCGCCCCACAGGTTCCCCGTGGTGTCCCCGCCCGGCACGCCGGCCAGCCGCACCCCGTGGTTGTTCCAGGCGTACCCGGGGCTGGACCCGTCCTGCGGGCCGGTGCTCTTGTTGTACCGGATGAACTCGGCGTCCGCGAACCCGGTCGTGTCCGTCGCGATCCGGGCCATCCCGTGGGCCACGGCCAGGTACGTCTGGCCGGCCTCCAGGGCGACCGCCGACTGGACGCCGGTGGACACGTTCTGGTTGGTCCGGGTCGCCACCGTGAGGGTGTCGACCTTCACCCACGTCCCCCCGCCGTCCGCGAGCAGCGGCACGGCGGTGAGCATCGTGCGCTCCTCCATCTGCTCGACGGCCAGCCGCCCCCGCGAAGGTTTCGGGGTGGCGGCGTTGCCGAGCAGGTAGTCCCAGACGCGGAGCAGGCGACGGAACGGCACGGGTGGGCGCATGGGGCACGCGGGTTGTGGTGAGCGAGTAGAATTCTTTGCTGAGGGTAAAGATGCCGCACCGCCGCGGCAATGTCGGACAAAAAGAATTTTGTCCGAAGCGGCAATTAAGTGGATCGCATGAGCTTGGGTGCGAACGGCTGCTCGGCAGCCCCGCGACCCCGGACGAATCCCAACAGCACGTCAGGCGGTCGGAGCGGCGTTGACCACGTTGATCTGCTTGCGGGCAAGGTTGATCTGGAGCGCCGGTCCGGCGAACTTGCGAACCAGGGCGAGGGTCTTGAGGGCCGACAGGTACCGCTTGTGGGCGGCGTCCATGCGGCGCTGGTTGTAGTCCGCCTGCCGGAACGACGCATTCGTCGCCTGCGCCGCCCGGATGTCGGCGTCCTGGACCTGGAGCCAGCACGCCGCCACCCGCTCGACCAGGAGTCGCTCCACGGGGGCCGGGTGTAGTACCGGCCCCCGTGGTCCCAGCCCATTAGATGTTCTTCACGATAAGCTCGGTGCCGGTGCGCACCCGCCGCGTGGCG